>JACZKT010000261.1 GCA_014859905.1 Rubrivivax sp. | reverse complement strand
CCCGCAGACCGGGGCCTCGGACCAGGGGGCACCACTTGTCCCTCTTGAAAACGCGGGCTCGGGCCTCAAATCCATTCGAGTACCTTTCATCGACATCATGAACTTCATGCCTGAGACCACCCCTTCCCCTTCCGAAGGCCTTGCCGCCGACGCCGCTGGCACATCAGGGGCCGACAGCCTGTCCCCGCTGGAGACCCAGTTCGTCGAACTGCAGGCCAGGCATGCCGAAGTGGCCGACGCCTACCTGCGCGCCAAGGCCGACGCCGAGAACACACGCCGCCGCGCCGACGAGGAGATGAGCAAGGCGCGCAAGTTCGCCGTCGAGGCCTTTGCCGAAAGCCTGCTGCCGGTGAAGGACAGCCTGGAAGCCGCCATCGCCATCCCCGACGCGACGCCGCAGCAGATGCTCGAGGGCGTGCACCTCACGCTGCGCCAGCTGACGCAGGCGCTGGAGCGCAACAGGGTGATCCAGATCTCGCCGCCGGCCGGCACCCGGTTCGACCCCCACCTGCACCAGGCGATCAGCGTCGTGCCGTGCGATCAGGAGGCCAACACCGTGGTCGCCGTGCTGCAGAAGGGCTACCTCATCGCCGAGCGCGTGCTGCGCCCGGCGCTCGTCACCGTGGCTGCGTCCAAGTAGCGCCGCCCGCAGCCCGGCGGCCTTGAAAGCCGGCAGGCCAACCACAACTCAAGAGCAACCGCATCCACTCCACAGGAGCCAAAGAAAATGGGCAAGATCATCGGCATCGACCTCGGCACCACCAATTCGTGCGTGTCGATCATGGAAGGCAACACCACCAAGGTCATCGAGAACAGCGAGGGTGCACGCACCACGCCGTCGGTCATCGCCTACCAGGAGGACGGCGAAATTCTCGTCGGCGCCTCGGCCAAGCGGCAGTCGGTGACCAACGCGAAGAACACCATCTACGCGGTCAAGCGCCTGATCGGCCGCAAGTTCACCGAGAAGGAAGTGCAGAAGGACCTCGACCTGATGCCCTACAAGATCACCGCCGCCGACAACGGCGACGCGTGGGTCGAGGTGCGCGGCAAGAAGCTCGCGCCGCAGCAGGTGTCGGCCGAGATCCTGCGCAAGATGAAGAAGACCGCCGAGGACTACCTCGGCGAGGAAGTCACCGAAGCCGTGATCACGGTGCCGGCCTATTTCAACGACGCACAGCGCCAGGCGACCAAGGACGCCGGCCGCATCGCCGGCCTGGACGTCAAGCGCATCATCAACGAGCCCACCGCCGCGGCGCTGGCCTTCGGCCTCGACAAACACGGCAAGGGCGACCGCAAGATCGCCGTCTTCGACCTCGGCGGCGGCACCTTCGACATCAGCATCATCGAGATCGCCGACGTCGACGGCGAGAAGCAGTTCGAAGTGCTGTCGACCAACGGCGACACCTTCCTGGGCGGCGAGGACTTCGACCAGCGCATCATCGATTACATCGTCACCGAGTTCAAGAAGGAACAAGGCGTCGACCTGACGAAGGACGTGCTCGCTCTGCAGCGCCTGAAGGAAGCCGCCGAGAAGGCCAAGATCGAGCTGTCGAGCAACACGCAGACCGACGTCAACCTGCCCTACATCACGGCCGACGCGTCGGGACCCAAGCACCTGAACATCAAGCTCACGCGCGCCAAGCTCGAGTCGCTGGTCGACGAGTTGATCGCGCGCACGATCGAGCCCTGCAAGATCGCCGTCAAGGACGCCGGCGTCAAGATCAGCGAGATCGACGACGTCATCCTGGTCGGCGGCATGAGCCGCATGCCCAAGGTGCAGGAGAAGGTCAAGGAGTTCTTCGGGCGTGAACCGCGCAAGGACGTCAACCCCGACGAGGCGGTGGCCGTGGGTGCCGCCATCCAGGGCCAGGTGCTCGGTGGCGAGCGCAAGGACGTGCTGCTGCTCGACGTGACGCCGCTGTCGCTGGGCATCGAAACGCTGGGCGGCGTGATGACCAAGATGATCAAGAAGAACACCACCATCCCGACCAAGTTCAGCCAGGTCTTCAGCACCGCGGACGACAACCAGCCGGCGGTGACGATCAAGGTCTTCCAGGGCGAGCGTGAGCTGGCCACGGGCAACAAGAGCCTGGGTGAATTCAACCTCGAAGGCATCCCGCCGTCACCGCGCGGGATGCCGCAGATCGAGGTCACCTTCGACATCGACGCCAACGGCATCCTGCACGTCAGCGCCAAGGACAAGGGCACGGGCAAGGAAAACAAGATCACCATCAAGGCCAACTCGGGCCTGAGCGAGGCCGAGATCGAGAAGATGGTGAAGGACGCCGAAGCCAACGCCGCCGAGGACGCGAAGAAGGTCGAGCTGGTGCAGGCGCGCAACCACGCCGACGCCATGGCGCACACGGTGAAAAAGAGCCTGACCGAACTCGGCGACAAGCTCGACGCCGGCGAGAAGGAAAAGATCGAGGCGGCGCTGAAGGATGTCGAAGAAGCGATGAAGGGCGATGACAAGGCCACCATCGAGGCCAGGACCGAAGCCCTGATGACGGCCAGCCAGAAGCTGGGCGAGAAGACCTACGCCGACGCACAGGCGGCACAGGCCGCGGCCGGCGGCGCGGGTGGCGGTGGCGACGAGGCGCCGAAGTCCGCGCCAGCCGACGACAACGTGGTCGACGCGGAGTTCAAGGAAGTCAAGAAGTGATCCGCCGGTATCCCGGCCGGGCCTGCAGCCGGCCGTGATATCTCGCCGCGTTCGAGGTGACAGGCACACGCCCGATCCTCAACGCGGCGGTTTTGCTTCTCAGACTTCGAGACCCTTATGGCAAAGCGCGACTATTACGACATTCTCGGCGTGGCCAAGAACGCCACCGAGGACGACATCAAGAAGGCCTACCGCAAGCTGGCCATGAAGCACCACCCTGACCGCAACCAGGGTGACGACAGCAAGAAGTCGGAAGAGAAGTTCAAGGAGGCCAAGGAGGCCTACGAGATGCTCTCCGACGCGCAAAAGCGCGCCGCCTACGACCAGTACGGACATGCCGGCGTCGACCCCAACATGGGCGGCCGCGGCGGACCCGGGGCCGAGGGCTTCGGCGGCTTCGCCGAGGCCTTCGGTGACATCTTCGGCGACATCTTCGGTGGCCAGGGCGGTGGCGGCCGACGTGCCGGCGGCCAACAGGTGTACCGCGGCAGCGATCTCAGCTACGCGATGGAGATCACGCTCGAGGAAGCGGCCAAGGGCAAGGAAACCCAGATCCGCGTGCCGAGCTGGGAATCGTGCGAGACCTGCCACGGCAGCGGCGCCAAGCCGGGTACCAGCGCCAAGACCTGCCCCACCTGCAACGGCAGCGGCACGGTGCATCTGAGGCAGGGCTTCTTCAGCATCCAGCAGACCTGCCCTCACTGCCACGGCAGCGGCAAGATCATTCCCGAACCCTGCACCACCTGCAGCGGGCAAGGCAAGATCAAGAAGCAGAAGACGCTGGAAGTGAAGATCCCTGCCGGCATCAGCGAAGGCATGCGCATCCGCTCGGCCGGCAACGGTGAGCCGGGCACCAATGGCGGGCCGGCCGGCGACCTGTACATCGAGATCCGCGTCAAGGCGCACGAGATCTTCGAACGCGACGGCGACGACCTGCACTGCAGCGTTCCCGTGGGCCTGACCACCGCCGCCCTGGGCGGCACCATCGAGGTGCCCACGCTGGGCAGCAAGGCCGAGATCGAACTGCCCGAAGGCACCCAGCACGGCAAGACCTTCCGCCTGCGCGGCAAGGGCATCAAGGGCCTGCGTTCGAGCTACCCGGGTGACCTCTACTGCCACGTCAGCGTGGAGACGCCCGTCAAGCTGACCGAGCACCAGCGCAAGCTGCTGAAGGAACTGGACGAGTCGTTCCGCAAGTCGGGCGACCGCCATTCACCCAACGCCAAGAGCTGGACCGACCGCGTCAAGGACCTGTTCAAGTAGCGCCGGGACGGCACGGCGCGTAAGCGCAAGCGTCAACGTCGACGTCAGAACAGCTGGCCCTGCCCCACCTGCCGTCCCGGCGGCCTGAACTGGGTGAGGTCGAGTTCGATGCGTTCGCGCTCGTAGCCCAGGCGCAGGCAGGCCTTGTCGAAGCGCTGGCGCAGCAACTGTGCCCACACGCCCTGGCCCGTCATGCGTGTGCCGAAATGGCTGTCGTTGTCCCGGCCGCCGCGCATCTCGCGCACGCGGGCCATGATGCGCGCGGCGCGGTCGGGAACGTGCTGATCGAGCCACTGCTGGAACAAGGGGTTCACTTCCCAGGGCAGGCGCAGCACGATGCTGAAGGCGCGGCTGGCGCCGGCGTCGCGTGCCGCTTGCAGGATGCGTTCGAGTTCGGGCTCGTTCAGAAACGGGATGACCGGCGACACGCTCACGCCCACCGGCACGCCGGCGCGCGCCAAGGTCTCGATCGTGCGCAGTCGGCGCTGCGGCGCCGCGGCGCGCGGCTCCAGCGTGCGTGCCAGCGCCGGGTCGAGCGTGGTGATCGAAACGTACACCGCGGCCAGACCGGCCTGGGCCATCGGTGCGATGAGGTCGATGTCGCGTTCGACCAGGCTGCCCTTGGTGATGATCGAGAACGGATGCCGCGCCTCGGCCAGCACCTCGATCACCGCGCGCGTGATGCGCAGCCGGCGCTCGGCCGGCTGGTAGGCGTCGGTCACCGACCCGATGTTCAGCTGCAGCGGCGTGTAGCCGCGCGCCGACAGCGCCTCGCGCAGCAGTTCGGCGGCGTTGACCTTGGCCACGATGCGGGTCTCGAAATCGAGCCCGGGCGACAGGTTCAGGTAGCTGTGCGTCGGCCGCGCGTAGCAGTAGACGCAGCCGTGTTCGCAGCCGCGGTAGGGGTTGATCGAGAGATCGAAGCCGACGTCGGGCGAGTCGTTGCCGGCCAGGATGCCGCGCGCGTGCTCCTCGATGACCTGCGTTCCCGGCGCCTGGCGCTCCTGCTGCGCGGCCTGGTCGAGCGTGCCCCAGCCGTCGTCGAATTCACTGCGCGCCTGGACGCTGAAGCGGTGCTCGATGGCCCACACCGTGCCGCGCCCCTTCAGCGGCGCGAACATCAGCGTGGCGTCGGGCGCGGTAGAGGCCGTGGCGGCTGGCTGGGCTGGGGGCATGGCGGCTCCAGGAAGGCTGTAATTATATACAGTCATCCTGGCATCCGCAAGCCGGGCCGACAAGCGGGTCAGTAGTCGCCCGTGCTGCTTCCCGGCGCCAGGTTGTCGAAGCGTGTCAAGGGCTTCAGGAAGGTGAGCTTGACCGTGCCCACCGGTCCGTTGCGCTGCTTGGCGATCACGATCTCCGACACGCCGGGCTCCTTGCTGTCCTTGTTGTAGTAGTCGTCGCGGTAGATGAACATGATGATGTCGGCGTCCTGCTCGATGGCGCCGGACTCGCGCAGGTCGCTCATCATCGGCCGCTTGTCGTTGCGGCTTTCGACACTGCGGTTGAGCTGCGACAGCGCCAGCACCGGGCATTGCAGTTCCTTGGCCAGCGACTTCAGGCCGCGCGAGATCTCGCCCAGCTCGGTGGCGCGGTTCTCGTCGCTGCCGCTGGAGCCGCTCATCAGCTGCAGGTAGTCGATGACGATCAGCCCCAAGGTGCCGAACTGACGCGCCATGCGGCGCGCGCGCGCGCGCAGTTCGGAGCTCGTCAGGCCCGCCGTTTCGTCGATCAGCAACTGCACCTTGCCCAACTGCTCCACGGCCCCGGTCAGGCGCTCCCATTCGCTGTTGTCCAGGCGTCCGGTGCGCAGGTGCTGCTGGTCGATGCGGCCCAGCGACCCCACCAGACGCAGCGCCAGCTGCGAGGCGCCCATTTCCATCGAGAACACCAGCACCGGCAGGCCTTCCTGCACCGCCACGTGTTCGGCAATGTTGAGCGCGAACGCAGTCTTGCCCATCGAAGGCCGCGCCGCCAGCACCAGCAGGTCGCCCTTCTGCAGCCCGGCGGTCATGCGGTCGAGCTCGTAGAAGCCGGTGCGCACGCCGGTCACCTCTTCGGCACCGTTGTCGTGCAACTCCTGCACGCGGTCGATCAGGCTCACCACCAGCTTGTCGATGCTCTGGAAGCCCTGGCGCTGGCGCGAGCCCTCTTCGCCGATCTGGAAGATCTTGCTCTCGGCCTCGTCGAGCACGGTGGACACGGCGCGGCCGTGCGGGTTGAAGGCGCTGGTGGCGATGTCGTCGCTGGCCGCGATCAGCTTGCGCAGGATCGATCGCTCGCGCACGATCTCGGCGTAGCGCCGCATGTTGGCCGCACTGGGCACGCTCTGCGCCAGTGCGTTGAGGTAGGCCAGGCCGCCGCAGTCCTGGGCCTTGCCCAGGCTCTGCAGTTGCTCGAAGACGGTGATCACGTCGGCCGGCTTGCTGGCGGCCACCAGCGCGCCGATGGCGGCGTAGATCAGGCGGTGCTCGTAGCGGTAGAAGTCGCCGTCGGTGAGCAGGTCGCCGGCGCGGTCCCAGGCCAGGTTGTCGAGCAGCAGGCCGCCGAGCACGCTCTGCTCGGCTTCCACCGAATGCGGCGGCACGCGCAGCCGCGAGACCTCGTCTTCACGCGGGGGCGCGGTATCACGGGAATCGAAGATCGCTGACATGGGGGTGGAGCGGGAGCTTGTGGGCAAACCTGTGGACGGGCAGTGGGCAGCGCGGGATAAGTGCGGCCCCAAGAAACGACGAAGGCCGGCTGAGCCGGCCTTACGAACGAGGCCGGCAAAGCCGACCTCGGGGCGCGTGCGCCAGCTTACGCCGGATCACTCTGCCTGCGCAACCACCTGTACCGAGACGTCGACCACCACGTCGGTGTGCGGGGCCACCGACACGGTGTGCTCGCCCACGGTCTTGATCGGCCCGTTGGGCATGCGCACCTGCGACTTCAGCACCGCCAGGCCCATCTTCGTCAACGCCTCGGCCACGTCGGCATTGGTCACGGAACCGAACAGGCGGCCGTCGACGCCGGCCTTCTGGGCCACGCGCACCGTCTTGCCGGCAAGCTGCTCGCCCAGCGCTTGCGCAGCGGCCAGCTTGGCACCGGCGGCCTTTTCGAGTTCGGCGCGGCGGCCCTCGAACTCCTTGATCGCGGCTTCGGTGGCGCGGCGCGCCAGCTTGGTCGGGATCAGGTAGTTGCGGGCATAACCCTGCTTGACATTGACGACATCGCCCAGATCGCCGAGCTTGCCGACCTTCTCGAGAAGAATGATTTGCATGGCGATCTCCTTAGACCTTGTGCTGGTCGGAGTACGGCAGCAGCGCCAGGAAGCGTGCGCGCTTGATGGCGGTGGTGAGCTGGCGCTGGTAGAAGGCTCGCGTGCCGGTCAGGCGCGCGGGCGTGATCTTGCCGTTGTCACCGACGAAATCGCGCAGCACGTCGATTTCCTTGTAGTCGATGGACTCGACCTTGGCCACCGTGAAGCGGCAAAAGCGTTTGCGGCGGAACAGCAGAGCCTGGGTGTTGCGCTTGGGGCGCTTGTCCTTGGAAAAACGACCTTTACCGCGTGGCGGGGGCATAGTCAACTCCTGGAAAAAACATATGAAACCGGAGGGACCCGGGTCAGCCTGCAGGCTCGACCGAGGTGATGTGGAAACGCAGACCGCGTCCGTTGCGCGAACCGGCGAGGAAGCCCGCATACAGGCCCGCCGCGCCGAGTTCCAGAGCCAGCAGCGGCCGTGTCACTCCGCCGATGGCCACCGCACGCATCTCCATCGAGACCTTGCGCGGCTGGCCGTCTTCGCTGACCTCGGACTCGTGCTGCAGGCTCAAGTCCAGGGCCGGCAATCCGGCCGGGGTGTAACGCAGTGCCGCCCGTTGCACCAGCGTGGCCGACAGAACCAGGCGGTTCATCGCGGCGGCGCAGGCGGCTCGGACGCGCGCTGACTCAGGCCGAAGCCTCGTGGCGCTCCTTGCGCGCCTCTTCGCGCTCGACGGCCTTCATCATGATCGAAGGCGTGGTCTCGGCCTTGTCGCGCGACACCGTGAGGTGGCGCAGCACGGCGTCGTTGAAGCGGAATCCCGTCTCGAGCTCGGTCAGCGCTTCGCTGCTGCACTCGATGTTCAGGCACAGGTAGTGCGCCTTGGCCAGCTTCTGGATCATGTAGGCCAACTGGCGCCGGCCCCAGTCCTCGACACGGTGCACCTTGCCGCCAGCGGCGGTGACCAGGCCCTTGTAGCGTTCCAGCATGGCCGGAACCTGTTCGCTCTGATCCGGGTGGATCAAGAGCACGATTTCATAGTGACGCATGAAGACTCCTTGTGGTTTCCGCGGCTCGGGCCCGGGCTGGGAACGATGGCGGGAAGCTGCCCCCGGGGTGCGTCAGCAGGTGGGGTGCAGCAAGGGGAAAGCCGGTGAGTATAAGACACAACGGGCACCCGGCTTGCGCCCCTGTCCTGCGTCGTCGCCCGCGAGGGGCGGCCTCAGCCAGTTGCCGTCAGCCGCGCCGCGTGTTCAGGCTCGGATAGCGCACATGCTCCACCAGTTCCTGCACCTCGCGGCCGGGGGCCGGGGTCAGCAGGCTGACGATGATGATCACCGCAAAGCCCAGCGGCACGCCGAACAGGCCCGCAGAGATGGGCAGGATGCCCCACCAGAGATCGATCGGCGCGCTCACGCGGAAGACGCCGCGCAGCCACGGTTCTGTCGTCACCATGTAATAGATGGTGATGCCCAGGCCGGCGACCATGCCCAGTGAGGCGCCCCACTTGTTGGCCCGCTTCCAGAAGATGCCCAGCGTCAAGGCGGGGAAGAAGGCCGCCGCCGCGAAGGAGAATGCCGCCGACACCAGGAACAGGATGTCCGCCGGCTTTTGCGCCGCCACCGTCGCCGCGGCCAGAGCCACGATCAGCAACAGGACCTTGGAGATCATCACCCGGCGCACCGTGGGGGCGTTGGGGTCGAACATCTTGTAGTACAGGTCGTGCGACAAGGCGTTGGCCATCGTCAGCAACAGACCGTCTGCGGTGGACAGCGCTGCCGCCAGGCCACCGGCCGCCACCATGCCGGAGATGACGTAGGGCAGGCCGGCAATCTCGGGCGTGGCCAGCACGATGATGTCGCCGCCGATCTTCATTTCTCCGAGTTGCAGGATGCCGTCCTTGTTGACGTCGATCACAGACAACAGGCTCGGATCGACCTTGCTCCAGGCCGAGACCCACGCCGGCAGGTCGGTGAACTTGGTGCCCCCGTCTCTGAGGATCAGTTCGAACACCTCGTACTTCACGAGCACGGCCAGCGCTGGCGCCGTGAAGTAGAGCAGGAAGATGAAGAACAAGGACCATGACACCGACGAACGCGCCTCTTTCACCGACGGCGTGGTGTAGTAGCGCATCAGGATGTGGGGCAGCGCGGCGGTGCCCACCATCAGGCAGAAGACCAGCGCGAGGAAGTTGCGTCGCGATTCGTTGAACGCCCGCTGCGCGCTTGCGTCGCCGTCCGGTTCGCCGGCGAACTGCTGGGCGTGGCGCGGCATGCCGGCCAAGGGCCGGGCGCGGCCGTCGGCCGCCATCTTGGCAGCCGTCCACGCTGCGGTGGCGGTGGCCTCGTTCTTGGGCACGGCGGCCAGCGCCTTTTCCGCCGCCTGCACTCTGGCCAGCGGCGCGTTGGCGGCCTTCAGATCCTGGACCCTGTGCCGCGCCACCGCCCTGTCGGCGGCCAGTGCGGCCGGGACGTCCTCGAGCTTGGCCGCCAGGGCGTCGGATTGCGCCTTGAAGGCAGCGATGACCTCCCGCTCCTTGGCGTGGTCGATGAGTACCTCCTCGCGCTCGGTGACCTTCTGCAACTGGTAGCCATAGACGGCCTGCGGAACCGGGATGCCGGTCTGCTTCACCGACAGCCAGACCACCGGGATCATGTAGGCAATGATGAGGATGATGTACTGAGCCACCTGCGTCCAGGTCACCGCACGCATGCCCCCCAGGAAGCTGCAGACCAGGATACCGCCCAGGCCGACGAATATGCCGATCTCGAAATCCAGGCCCGACAGCCGTGCCGTGATCAGGCCCACACCGTAGATCTGCGCCACCACGTAGGTGAACGAGCACAGGATGGCGGCCAGAATGCCGATGAAACGCGGCAGGTTGCCCTCGTAGCGCGCACCCAGGAAGTCGGGAATGGTGAACTGCCCGAACTTGCGCAGGTAGGGTGCCAGGAACAGCGCCACCAGACAGTAGCCGCCGGTCCAACCCATGACATAGGCCAGGCCGCCGTAGCCGGTGAGGTACAGGGTGCCGGCCAGGCCGATGAACGAGGCCGCGCTCATCCAGTCGGCCCCGGTGGCCATGCCGTTGTAGACGGCGGGCACGCGGCGCCCTGCCACGTAGTACTCGGCGGCGTCGTTGGTGCGGCTCATGATGCCGATGCCGGCATACAGCGCCACGGTGACGAGCAGGAAGACGATGCCTATCGCCTGGCGCGAAAGGCCCATCTGCTCGGCGATCGCCAACAGGATGACGAAGGTGACGAAGCCCCCCGTGTACCAGGCGTAGACCTTCTTCAACTGCCCCCTGAGAGTGAGGTCGGCCGCCTTCCTGACCGCGGCCGTGCCGGTGTCTGAATTCAGGGCTGACATGCCGTCACTCTTCGGCCACGCCGTGTTCCTGGTCCAGCTTGTTCATGTATCGAGCGTAGAACCAAGTGATGACCACATAGACGACCAGCGCACCCTGGGCGCCGACCCAGAAGCTGAACGGCCAGCCGAAGAACGCGAAGCTGAGCTCGCGGGCGAAGTAGCCAACGCCGTAGGTCACAAGAAACCAGATGACCATCAGCAGCGCTGTGACGCGCAGGTTCTTGCGCCAGTAGCGCTGGTGGTTTTCGCTGACTTGCATGGTTGCTCCCGTCGATGGAAGAAACTTCCCGGACACCAAATTCTCTTGTCTTGCCCGCGCCGTGTCGCCACGCGCGGCCGCCCTCCATGCCTGCCCTGCCTCGCCGTGCCGCGCTAGGATGCCGGCGCTGCGACCCGCAGCCCGGTTTCGCGCTCGAGCTGTGCTGCGACCTTCGGCTCGAAACCCTTGAGGTGGCGGATGATCTTCGCCGCCTTCTCGGGTTCGTTTCGATCGACATGCACCCGAGCCAACTGGTACCAGCCGTGCGGGCTCATGGGTTGCAGTTCGATGTTGCGCTCGAGCACCTTCACTGCCTCATCAAAGCGCTGCAGTCGGATCAACACCAGCCCCTGGCCGTACCAGGCGCGGTCCAAGGTTGGCGACAGCTCGGTGGCGCGCGCCAGGGCGACCAGGGCCTCGTTCCAGCGGCCGGCCGCTTCGAGCATGTAGCCGTGGTTGAACCAGGTGTGTGCGTCGTCGGCACGAATCACGACCAGGCGTTCGGAGTCGGCCAGCGCAAGCGCGTGCCGGCCGTCCTGCATCAACAGATGCGCGCGACTGGCCAGGGCATAGCCGTCGTCGGAATAGCGAGCGACCATTTCGCTGAAGAGCGACAGCGCCGCGGCAGGACGGCCCAGCACCAGCCAGGCGATGGCCCGCCACTTCAGCCAGAGGTAGGCGCTGCTGCTCATCGCCAGCCCGCCTGGCCGACCCTGTTGGATGCGACGCACCGGTCGCCACGCTCGAAAGTGACGACGGCGCAGAAGATGACCAGCAAGAAGAGAGCCAGCAGCGCGATGAAGAGTACGAGTTGCACGGTGTTCAGCATGGTCAGCATGGCGTTCACGGGGCCGGATGCTGCGGCGCGGCGCCGCGCGCAGCAACGAGGCACAGTACCGGGGCCCGGGCGGCACGCTCGGCGAAGTTCCAACGCGCGGCGAGCGGCATCCTTTTATCAGACTCCGGCCGGGACGCCACCCTCTTCGAGCGCTGTCGCGTAACCTGACTCCGCGATTGGAACCCACAACCGGAGCGGTCGCCAGCCTCGTCGCTGCCGATGCGTTAGCTACGGCCTTGAGCCGGCGGACCATCTCTATTGGTGACGTATTGAAGCGTATCGCGGATTCACATCCGGAGCGGCTTCCGCGCTATCTGATCGCCGACCAATTCGAAGAACTATTCACGCACTGCC
>JACZKT010000260.1 GCA_014859905.1 Rubrivivax sp. | reverse complement strand
CGGGCGACTTCACGGCAGGCCCTCCAGCAAGGCCCGGAACGGCGCCGGCAGCGCGGCGGCCAGCCGCGAGCCCGGCCCGGGCTCGAACACGCCCATCTGCTGCAGCCAGGCCTCGAACTCCGGCGCCGGCCGCAGGCCGAGCAGCTGGCGCAGCACCAGCGCGTCGTGGAACGAGGTGCTCTGGTAGTTGAGCATGATGTCGTCGCTGCCCGGCACGCCCATCACGAAGTTGCAGCCGGCCGCACCCAGCATCAGCAGCAGCGCGTCCATGTCGTCGCCGTCGGCCTGGGCGTGGTTGGTGTAGCAGACGTCGCAGCCCATCGGCACGCCGAGCAGCTTGCCGCAGAAGTGGTCTTCCAGCCCGGCGCGCAGGATCTGCTTGCCGTCGTACAGGTATTCGGGGCCGATGAAGCCGACCACCGTGTTCACCAGCAGCGGCTCGAAGTGCCGCGCCACCGCATAGGCGCGGGCTTCCAGCGTCTGCTGGTCGCAGCCGTGGTGCGCGCCGGCACTGAGCGCGCTGCCCTGGCCGGTCTCGAAATACATGACATGCTCGCCGCGCCGGCCGTCGAACAGCGCGCCGCGCTGCAGCGACAGCGCCGCAGCGCGCGCCTCGGCCAGCAGCGCAAGCGTGATGCCGAAACCGCGCTGCGTGCCCTCGGTGCCGCCGATCGACTGGAACACCAGGTCCACCGGCGCGCCGCGCTCGATGGCCCGCAGCGTGTTCGTGACATGCGTGAGCACGCACGACGGTGTCGGGATGTTCCAGCGCCGGATGACGCCGTCCAGCATCTGCAGCAGCCGCACCACCTGGGCCACGTCGTCGGTGGCCGGGTTGATGCCGATCACCGCGTCGCCGCTGCCCATCAGCAGGCCGTCGAGCAGGCTGGCGGCGATGCCGTCGATGGCGTCGGTGGGGTGGTTGGGCTGCAGCCGTGTCGCCAGCCGCCCGGGCAGGCCGAGCGTGCTGCGAAAGCGCGTCACGACACGGCACTTGCGGGCGACCAGCACGAGATCCTGCAGGCGGCAGATCTTGCTCACCGCGGCCACCATCTCGGGCGTCAGGCCGGGTGCCAGCGCGGCCAGCGTGTCGCTGTCGGCCGCGTCGCCGAGCAACCAGTCGCGAAAGTCGCCGACGGTGAGGTGGCGCACCGGCGCGAAGGCCGCCGCGTCGTGGCTGTCGACGATGAGCCGCGTGATCTCGTCGGCCTCGTAAGGCACCACGACCTCGTTCAGGAAGGCGGTCAATGGCAGCTCGGCCAGCGCCAGCTGGGCCGCCACGCGTTCCTGCGCATCGGCGGCTGCGACGCCGGCGAGTTGGTCGCCCGAGCGCAGCGGCGTGGCGCGTGCCAGCAGCGTGCGCAGGTCGTCGAAGCGGTACTGCCGGCTGCCGATGGCGTGGCCGTAGCCCATGCCGGTTGCGCCGCAGCTGCGTTACGCGCCGGCGATGGCGTCGGCCACGCCCGCGGCGTGCGCCTGCTGGTCGGCGTGGTAGCTCGACCGCACCATCGCACCCACCGCGGCGTGCGTGAAGCCCATCGCTGCCGCCTCGCGTTCGAACATGCGGAAGGTGTCGGGGTGCACGTAGCGCCGCACCGGCAGGTGGTGGCCGCTGGGTGCCAGGTACTGGCCGATGGTCAGCATGTCGATGCCGTGTGCGCGCATGTCGCGCATCACCTGCAGGATCTCTTCGTCGGTCTCGCCCAGGCCGACCATGACGCCGCTCTTCGTGGGCACGCCGGGCACCTGCTGCTTGAAGCGCTGCAGCAGCGTCAGGCTGAACTGGTAGTCGGAGCCCGGCCGCGCCTCCTTGTACAGGCGCGGCGTGGTCTCCAGGTTGTGGTTCATGACGTCGGGCGGCGCGGCCTCGAGGATGTCCAGCGCACGGTCGGCGCGGCCGCGGAAATCGGGCACCAGGATCTCGATCTTCGTTTGCGGCGAGACTTCGCGTGTCCTGCGGATGCAGTCGGCGAAGTGGCCGGCGCCGCCGTCACGCAGGTCGTCGCGGTCGACGCTGGTGATGACCACGTACCTGAGCTTGAGCGCGGCGATCGTGCGCGCCAGGTTCTCGGGCTCGCTGGCGTCCAGCGGGTCGGGGCGGCCGTGGCCGACGTCGCAGAACGGGCAGCGTCGCGTGCACTTGTCGCCCATGATCATGAAGGTGGCTGTGCCCTTGCCGAAACATTCGCCGATGTTCGGGCACGAGGCTTCCTCGCACACCGTGTGCAGCTGGTGCTCGCGCAGGATCTGCTTGATCTCGTAGAAGCGCGTGCTCGGGCTGCCGGCCTTGACGCGGATCCACTCGGGCTTCTTCAGCACGGCACCCGGCGCCGCCGGCACGACCTTGATCGGAATGCGCGAGGTCTTGGCTTGCGACTTCTGCTTGGCGCTGGCGTCGTAGGGCACAGGCGTGGGGCTGCTCATGGGGCGTCGGGCGCCCGGCGGCAAACGCCGCGGACGCGGTGGTTCGGGGTGCTGCCGAGTGTAGCGACGGCACCTTGCCGCCACCGACGAAGGTGTTTGGCTGCTGCCGGCTCGGTGCGCCGTGGCGCGGGCGCCGGCGCGGCACGCGCCCGC
>JACZKT010000025.1 GCA_014859905.1 Rubrivivax sp. | reverse complement strand
GGTTGAACCATGAGTACATGGCTCAACCGGGGCGCCTCCGGCGGCCTGGCAGGGGCCTCAAGGAATCTGAAATTCGTGCAAAGCGAAAACCGACACCTCGCCGTCATCGGAGGACGGGTCTTGACCGGCGCTCACACTTGCCGGGATGGCAAGGCGCTTCGTCGCGCACAGGTGCGTGCGCGAGCTGCAGCGGTCCGCGTCCGTGAGGACAGGGACCCATGCAGATGCGTGCGTCAGGCCGGGCCCTGGGCCAGGCTGATGCGCGCAGGACGCGTCACGACGCGGAGGTCGTGGTGCGCGCGTTCGAGGAGCCGCCACGACGCAAGGTCATGGCGAGTTCCTGGTCACGGATCCGGAGGATCTGAAGCGGTCCGGCGCACGGAGGTGCCGGACGGGACACGAGGCAGGTAACGACTGCGACGCCAGCTGGGCTGGACTTCAGGGCGACCGGAGTCACCGATGAAGGCTGAGCAGACGCGATGTCCGCAGGAAGCGGGTTCAGTGTGGGGCAGGGCATCGAGACGGGCAAGGGCCGAGGGCGGGCGCCGCGCGTTCGCCCGCTCAACTGGCGGGCTTTCGGGTGGCTTGGGCGAGCAAACGACTTGGGCCGCCAGGGGATATCCGAAGACGCATCAAGCGGCGTGCTGCGGCTGGCCCAACTGGCGGGCGCAGCCGGTTCGTATAGTTGCGGAGTCAAGACAGGCAGCCGACTGCGCCCGAGCCGATTTCTGATGACCGTTGCCAGCTACGCGTTCGATGACTCCGATGCCCTCACTGCCGCTGGCGTCCCGGTGCGCATACCGGCTGGCGTGCATCTCGTGGAGCGGCGCTCGCTGGTGTTCCGGGTCCGCTTGGGTGGGCGTGAGGTCGATCTCACGCTGGCCGAGTTCGATCGGCTTCAATCGACAGGTCTGGTCACGGCCGTTTCGGATCCAGCGGCCACAAGCTGAACGCCAGCCCCATGTATGTCTCTGACCTCACCCACTTCCTCGACAAGTCCGGCGCCATCGGCCCGGTCAAAGGTCCCGCCCGCGCCATGGCGCTGTTCCATGTCGACGTGGTCGCCCATGCCTCAGACGCCACGCCAGACGCTCCTGCGGCGCCGAGGTGCTTCAAGTGCAAGAAGGGCACGGTCGAGGCTGTCCGGGCCCACGACGACGCCATCGTGTGGGTTTGCCCGAGATGCCGCACGGAGGGGCGCGTTTCGAACTGGCAGGGCAGCCTCTGGGATCTGCGCGACCGCCCGTCAGCCCCGGCCCCCCGTTGACACAGAAAGCGAACGTGATGGGTCTGTCATCAAAGTTGTTTCTGCTCTCGGCTGACGACACGCTGCACGCGCTGGCCAGCACGGCCTTCATGCGAATGCTCCGGCGGGAAGAGGTCGCCCGTGTTCCCGACTTCGCCGGACAGCGCGTTCGCCAGGCCAGCATCGTCGTGGAAGTGGTGGATGGCAAACCGTCGCGCATGGTGCACTGGACGTTCTCCGTTCTCGATATCGATGCTGACGGTTTACTGGATGTCGAGCGCCTGAGCGCCCAGCAGTTCGCCCGTGTGGACGACCCGTTCGAACCTGCAGGACCGGCTCAGGGTAACGGGGGTCCCATCATCGATGCGGCCAGACGTTTTGTTGCCCGAGGCGGCTCCTGGGAGCCCGACAAACGCTTGCTGCGCCGCATCGAGGCTGCGGCGCTGGGGCAAGTATCGTGTCCGCGGGTTCGGGTGGTTCGATGAGTCCTGTTGCCAGAGCGCTGGCCGTCTGGTACGGCTGACTCTGCGAGACAGGTCTCCACGCGTGCATCACCGGCACCTCGACCTGGCGCGTCGCGAACAGAGGCGACCGGGTCTGAAGTTCGGCGGCACAGCCACAGTAGCTTTCTAGCGTCGCGCTGCTGGCATAAATCAGCGCCGCGAGCGAACTGCCGTATAGCTGGCCTTCGCGAGTACCCGGGCTCGGCCATGAGCGGCCAACAACGGGCGGCGTTTCTCGGGTGGGCTGCCGGCTCAGCCGGAGGCAGTGTTTTGGCGGGTCTTCAGTGGAAGTCTTCCTCGCGCTGGTGGCGCGCACCAATGATGAGGACCAACTCCGGAGTCCGTATGTCGAAGCGAAGGACGTACCCGGTCGAGCCGAACGGAACGATGAGCTCACGCAGTGTTGGACGTTGACCGACCTTGCGGTAGCTGTAGGGCGTGGTCGAAAGATGACTGTTCGCAACGGCGCGAATGACTTCGACAGCCTCGTAGGCGCGCATGGCGTCTTCTACGGTCTGGGCA
>JACZKT010000259.1 GCA_014859905.1 Rubrivivax sp. | reverse complement strand
GGGCGCGCCGCGCTTTCGTGACAGCCGGCTGGCCGACCTGGCCCGCACACAGGGCAACGCGGCCGCCCGGCAAGCGGCCCTGGCCCAAGGGGGCGCTGCACCGGCCGCCGCCGGCACCGAAGGCGACTACGCCGTGGGCATCACCGACGCCGCCGGCCGCACCTTCCTGGCGGTAGACCGCTTCGCCATCCGCACCCTGTGCTACCGCGTCATCAACGGCGCCCTGCACTACGCCGAGCGCGCCGACGACCTGGCGGCCCTGCCCCCGCGCGCCGAGATCGACCCGCAGGCCATCTTCGACTACCTGTACTTTCACGTCATCCCTTCGCCGCGCACCGTCTTCAAGGGTGTGCACCGCCTGCCCCCGGCGCACTACGCCTGGTTCGAAGCCGGCCAGCTCACCGTGGCCCCGTACTGGGTGCCGCAGTTCCAGGAACCGGCCCGGGCCGACTTCCCAGCGCTGGCCGCCGAATTCCGCGAACTGGTGCGCGACGCCGTGGCCACCCAGCTGGACGGCAGCAAGCCCGCGTGCTTCCTCAGCGGCGGCACCGACAGCTCCACCGTCGCCGGCATGATCGGCCAAGTTTCGGGGTTGGCGGGCCGGCCCGCGGCCACCTATTCCATCGGCTTCGAAGCCGAAGGCTACGACGAGATGCAGTACGCGCGCATCGCGGCCCAGCGTTTCGGCACCGAGCACCACGAGTACTACGTCACCCCCGACGACCTGGTGCGCAGCATCCCCGCCGTGGCCGCGCACTACGACCAGCCGTTCGGCAACTCGTCCGCGCTGCCGGCTTTCTACTGCGCGCAGATGGCGCGCGAAGACGGCGTCACCCGGCTGCTGGCCGGCGACGGCGGCGACGAACTCTTCGGCGGCAACGCCCGCTACGCCAAGCAACGTGTCTTCGGCTATTACGAAGGCGTGCCAAGAGCGCTGCGCAAGGGCCTGCTGGAGCCGCTGCTGGAGCGCACGCCGCTGGGCACGCTGCCGCTGGCACGCAAAGGCCGCAGCTACGTCGAGCAGGCCAAGGTGCCGCTGCCCGACCGCATGCAGATGTACAACCTGCTGCTGCGGCTGGGCGTGGACCAGGTGTTCACGCCCGACTTCCTGGCGCAGGTGGACCCGTGCGACGCGCTGCGCCAGCAACAAGCGGTGTGGCAGCAGGTGCCCGACGCCAGCGCGCTGAACCGCATGCTGGCCTACGACTGGCGCTATACGCTGGCCGAGTCCGACCTGCCCAAAGTCTGCGGCAGCACGCAGTTGGCGGGCATGGCGGTGGGTTACCCGTTCCTGGACCAGCGCCTCGTCGACTTCTCGCTGCGGCTGCCCAGCGAATACAAGCTCAAGGGGCAGAAGCTGCGCTGGTTCTTCAAAGAAGCCCTGCGCGGCTTCCTGCCCGACGAGATCCTGACGAAGAAGAAACAGGGTTTCGGTCTGCCCTTCGGGGTGTGGGCGACGAGGCATGCAAAGCTGCAGCAACTGGCCGCCGACTCCCTGCACAGCCTGGCCGGGCGCGGCATCGTGCGGCCGGCATTTATCGAGACGCTGCTGAAAGAGCTTCTACCCGCCCACCCGGGGTACTACGGGGAGATGGTATGGATCCTGATGATGCTGGAGCAGTGGCTGCAGCGACGTGAGGACGCTCCCAAGACGGTTGAGCGCCCGCAGCCGCGGAGTGGGTTCCTATGAGCACCTTGCGACGGAACCTGTTGAAGGCGATCTGCAGATTCAACCGCCTGCACCAGAGCTATCCGGGGCGATGGCGGCTTTGCAGGTTTCTCGCGAGCCAGACCGAGGCACTCAAGACGATCCCTGCTGGCCCGATCGCCGTAGGGCCCAAGACCTGCCTGTTCATCGACCCGCAGCAGCGGACGAACGGACTGAAGATTTACGTCCACGGGCTCAATCCTCGAGAACCTCTGGCCAACATCGCGGTTCAAGTGCTCCGCCTGGGCGATACCGTGATCGACATCGGTGCCAATGTGGGCTATTTCTCTGCTTTGTGCTCCCTCTCCATCGGCCCCTCCGGCCGCGTCCTTTCTTACGAGGCGGCTCCCGGCACGTACCAGCGGCTGCAGACCCTTTCACAGAAGAACCTTCACCGGAACATCACCACCTTTCCGTATGCGGTGTCGAACGAAGCGGGCGAGATCACATTCCACTGCGGACCGGCGGAGCACAGCGGCATCGCGTCCATTCGCCCGCTGGGCGAGAAGTCGCTTGGCGCAATCACAGTCAAGGCGATCGCCCTCGATGACATCCTCGACGAACTGCCGAAAATCCGTTTGGTCAAGATCGACGTAGAAGGCGCCGAGACGCTGGTTGCACTGGGGATGCAGAAACTCATCGAACGGGATCGGCCCTACGTAATCACCGAGGTTACCGACTCCTTCCTGCGGCAACTCGGGTCTGACAAGCATCAACTCCTGAACGCCTTCACGCGTCACGGTTACACGGCGCACCGGATCGGCAGGCAGGTCACCGAGTACGCGAGGGAGGATCCCGAGTTTCAGTGCGACCTCATTCTCGTTCCAGAAGGTCATGCAATCCCAGGATTCTCTACATCGCTGGTGCGCATTGGAACTTGATCGAACGGGACAAGGACAAGAGTGGCTACGGGACAGCCGCCGCTTAAATCCTGCGCAGCGCTGACGAGCCACATGCACAGATTGACTCCCGGCGGCGGTACGCTTAGCTCGCCCTCCTCGGTCAGGCAGGATATCCAGGTGCTGCGCGGCATCGCCGTGCTGGCCGTCCTGCTTTACCACTCCAAGCTCGTTCCGGTGGCGGGTGGCTATCTCGGCGTCGACATCTTCTTCGTGATCTCGGGCTACCTGATCACGAAGAACATCCTCACCGACATTTCCCGGCAGCGGTTCTCGTTCCTGGACTTCTACTCGCGGCGCGCCAGGCGCCTGCTGCCCGCCGCCTATTGCACGCTGATCGTCACCACGCTGCTGGCGTCCAGGGTCCTGACGGAGGACCGCTGGTCTGACTACCTCGACCAGCTGCTGGGAGCGGTCACCTTCACCGCCAACTTCGTGCTGCCACTGCAGTCCGGCTACTTCGAGACCGCAGCCGAAACCAAGCCGCTGCTGCACATTTGGTCGCTCTCGGTGGAGGAACAGTACTACTTCCTGGCGCCGCTGCTGCTCGTGCTGCTGCGGCCGCGCTGGCGTTTCGGCGCCCTGCTGGCACTTGCGCTGTTGAGCCTGGCACTGTGTATGGCGCTCGTCAGTACACGCTTCACCTACTGGCGTCTGCCGGCGCTGGACTCGCAGCAGATGGCATTCTTCATGCTGCCCGCGCGCGCCTGGGAGATGCTTGCGGGTTCGCTGCTGGCATGCATCGCCGTCGCGCAAGCGCCCTTCAACCCGCCGCGGGCGGTGAAGTTCGTTGCCGTCGGGCTGCTGTGCGTGGTGTGCGCGTATCCCATGGACTCGCTGCATCCGCGCGCCGACGCCTTGGTGGCGGTGTTGCTGACCGCGCTGCTGATCGCAGGCGATGGCAAGTGGGTCGGCAACAGCGCGCCCGTGCGGGCCATCGCCAGGGTCGGCGACTGGTCGTATTCGCTGTACCTGGTTCACTGGCCCCTCTTCGCGCTGGCCACCAGCGCCTATCTCGGGCAGGTGCCCACCATCGTGCGGGGTGGCCTGGTCGTGCTCTCGCTGGGCCTGGCCTACCTCCAGTACGAATTTGTCGAGCAGCGCTTTAGGCATGGGCGGCGCTTGGCCCCCAGGCAGCTGCTGCGCTTGGCAGCGGCATCGGCCACCGTCGCAGCGTTGCCCTTCGCGATCGGTTCGGTCAGGCTCGACGTCGAACCTGGCAAGTACGACTATCTCCACCAGCGGAATTCCGGGCTGAGCTCACGCTGTGCGGCCGGCGCCGCCATCGACGACCCAGCGGCCTGCAGCACCGCGGCCAACCCGCGCGTGGCCCTCTGGGGCGACAGCTACGCCATGCACCTCGTTCCTGGGCTGCTCAAGGTGCCGGAAGTGGGTGCGTCGATGATCCAGATCACCAAGGCCGCATGCGCGCCGGTTCCTGGAGTTGCCTCGCTCGATGCAAACTACGACGCACAGTGGGCCCGAGGGTGCCTGGCGTTCACCGAACGGGCGCGCGATCTCATCGCCCGCAGCCCAACGCTGCGTCATGTAATCTTGAGCTCACCATACTCCGGCTACTTGGACCATGGCGATCTGGCGCTCTTCGTCGACGGTAGAAGCGTCGTGGCTGACCGGTCCGCGGCGCTGGAGCGCCTGATCACATTGGTGAGCGAGCTACAAGCTCACGGCAAACAGGTGATTCTCGTTGCGCCGCCGCCCAAACCCGGCTTCGACGTCGGGGCTTGCCGCGAGCAGCAGGGGCTTGGCTTGGTCATGCTTGGCCGCACCGAATGCGACTTCAGTTACACCGAACACGAGGCCAACCAGGCGGGCATCGTTGACGGCCTGAAGCAAGTCAGCGCGCGCACCGGTGCAGCCGTGGTGTGGTTTGACAGCCTCCTATGCAGCAGCGGAGTGTGTCGCACGGGTACCGCCGAAGGTGTCTCCATCTACAAAGACGGCGGCCATCTCTCGATCCCAGGTTCCATGTGGGCCGTGCCGAAGCTTGGACTCGAGCACCAACTGATCGACTAACGCGCTTGGGCCGTGCCCTCAATTCACTCCGTCGAAAGGCTCCAATGTTGACGTTCTTCACCCCTTCGTTCGCCGGGGACCTGGAACGCTTCGTGCTACTGCGCAAGAGCATGGAGAAGTTCTACACGGGCAGTGCGAAACACATCGTCGCCGTGCCCAAGGAGGACCTGAGGCTCTTTCAGAGCCGCGTCCCCGCGAACGACGACCTGACTTATATAACCCAAAACGAGCTGGTTGACCGGTCGTTCTACCCGAGGTGGTGGTATCCGCACTTGACTCGCGTGCTGCCGGACCAGGCCTGGCGCTTCGACAGGTACGGTGGGAGGTCGGGCTGGATCCTGCAGATCATCGTCAAGTTGAGCGTGGTCAACGTGATCCCGACTGGCGTGGTCGCATTGCTCGATTCGGATCTGTTTTTCATTCGCCCGTTTTCGGATAGGGACCTGGGCGATCCTGAACACCAGCACCTTCTGGTGCGCATCGTGCCCACGGTGGAGTCGGCGCGCCACAGGGATCACGTGAAACACTCAAGGCAGATACTCGGTATTCCGCCTGGATCCACGGATCACCACTACATGTCGTCTCCGAACGTATGGTATCCAGACTACGTCAAGGCCTTGCAGAATTATCTAGAGAATAAGTATAAAGAGAACTGGCAGCAGGTGTTGCTGCGTGCGGAAAAAATCTCCGCTTATACGCTCTACGGGACTTTCTTGGACGAAGTACTCAGCCCACCAGAATTGATTCGCCGTGACAAATCGTTTTATCAGATTGTCTGGGATGAGAAATCCTTGGGCGATTTTATTTCTGGCAAATTTCCGATCGACGACGAGAGCCTCTGCATTGTCGTGCAGTCGAATATCGGAGTCCCGGCCGAGCGCTACACAAAGCGTATCGAGGAGCTCTGGGGTGTCACCAGCCCGCCATATGGCGCAACTGCACCGGGCTTGGTTGCAGGCGCAAGACGCCGCCATGATGCGCCGTGAGGATGCCCAGACATTTGTGTGGGCCTGCTCGCGCCCATTGACTTTTCTGCGCGATCGGAGAGGTGATTCCGGGAAATTGGCGCACCCGAGAGGTTATCTTGCATGCTGGACAGTCGTCCGCCCGGTTATCATGGTTTCATTGCAGGTGCGCCACCGATCTGCTCGACGGCCCCGCCACGGATACCGACCCGGGGGCCTGCCGTTGCAGACGGGATCTACATCCACAGCCTCGCACCCGCTCGCGGCCAATCGCTGCACAGCCACATGATCAGAGTCGCCCAGAACCTCTACGACTACCGCGAGCTGATGTTCACGCTGGCGTGGAAGAACGTCACCCTGCGTTACAAGCAGGCCTACCTGGGCATTGCCTGGGCGATCCTGAAGCCGATCACGCTGATGCTGATCTTCACGCTCGTGAAGAGCTTCGTCGGCATCGAAAGCGGCAGCATCCCCTACCCCATCCTGGTGTTCGCCGCGCTGATGCCCTGGACCTTCTTCCAGGAGTCGGCTTCCGAAGGGGTGACCAGCGTCACAAGCAACACCGCGCTGGTCAAGAAGATCTACTTCCCGCGCGAGATTTTCCCCGTCACTTCGGTGCTGACCAAGCTGGTGGAGCTGGGCATCAACTTCTTCATTTTGGCCGGGCTGATGCTGTGGTACGGCATGGCGCCCACCGTCTACATCCTCTGGGTGCCGCTCATCATCGCCTACACGGTGCTTGCGGCGATGACCATCGCCTTCGTCGGCGCGGCCGTCAACGTCTACTACCGAGACGTGGGCCAGGCGCTGCCGGTGCTGCTGAGCCTGATGATGTATGCATCACCCGTCATCTACCCGCTGCAGTTGGTGAAGGACAAGCTGCTGGTGCAGCAGGCCGCGGGCGAGTGGTCGAACGCGCTCTACACGCTGTACACGCTGAACCCAATGGCCGGCATCATCGACGCCTTCCAGAGCGTGGTGCTGCGCGGCGCGGCGCCGGACATGAACGCCATGATCCCGGGCGCGATCCTGGTCGGCGTGCTGCTGCCGCTGAGTTACCTGTACTTCAAGCGCGCGGAAGCGTACTTTGCCGACGTCATCTGAAACAGCCCGCTCCTGCCTATGCCCGTCATCGAAGTCGAACACCTGACCAAGGAGTACCGCCTGGGGGCACTGCAGAGCCTGAGGCAGACGGTATTGAACGCGGGTGCGCGCCTGGCGGGCCGGAAGGTGCTGGAACGGCCGCTGTTCAAGGCGCTGGACGACGTGAGTTTCAGCATCGAGCCCGGCGAGGTGGTGGGCATCATCGGCCACAACGGCGCCGGCAAGAGCACGCTGCTGAAGATGCTGGCGCGCATCAGCACGCCCACGAGCGGCAGCGTGAAGGTGAACGGCCGCATCGCGCCGCTGATCGAGGTGGGCGCCGGCTTCGTGCCGGACTTCACCGGGCGCGAGAACATTTACCTCAACGGCAGCATCCTGGGGATGTCGAAGAAGGAGATCGACAGCAAGTTCGACGAGATCGTCGACTTCGCCGAGATGGCCGAGTTCATCGACACGCCGGTCAAACGCTACAGCTCGGGCATGCATGTGAAGCTGGCGTTTGCCGTGGCCACCAGCATCGAGGCCGAGATTCTTATCGTCGACGAGGTCCTCGCCGTCGGCGACCTGGCCTTCCAGCGCAAGTGCTTCGATCGCATGGAAGCGCTCATCAAGGGCCAGGGACGCACCGTACTCCTTGTTTCCCACAACATCCGGCAGGTCGAGCGGATCTGCAGCAGGGTGCTGTTCATGGATCGCGGCAGGATCAGACAAGACGCTGATGCTCGCGTCGTCTGCAACGCGTTCTATGAGTACAGTGATCGGCTCATCGTCGCGCAGGGGATCGGCAGGCCCCGAAACACAGTCGCATCAACAGGGGAAGTAAACTTATTGGATTTCAAGCTGGTCGATCCAGATGGCAATGAAAAAGCTGAGTCCGAGTACGGTGGCGATCTGCAAATCCGCTTCAGCCTGCTAGCCAACAAGCCGCTGAGGAATCCGATCTTTGTGGTGGGCCTTCACACCACCGACTTCGTAAACGTAACGACCACGACTAGTTTGAACAACTTCCGTCAACGAATATTGCCGTCTGGTCAACATGACTTTCTAGTCTGGCTGCGCGCCTGCCCATTAACTCCGGGTGCCTATTCGTTCCGGATCAGCGTCGATGTCGGAGACCCGATACGAAATGTTCTTTACTGCGACGGCTTGCACCCTTTCATGGTCCGAAGCGGCCAACTGACAAGGAGTGGACCGGACTTAGAGGGGTTCTTTATGCTGAATTCGGTCTGGCATGAATTGCCCGTGCGCGTATCGGATTTGTTGGCCAAGATAGAAGAATAGGGCGCTTCTGACCATGCACGACGAGCCCCGCGCTGCCTCAGTAGCATTAATAGGCGGCTGAAGAACCACCCTGACCGCGAGTTTCACCATCGCAGTTCAACTTAGCAAGGTCATACGGCCCGTGGGCTTCACCAACAACTCCGGAGTTGGGCTTGCTCGGCGGAATTGGCGGGGGGCCCGAGAGGGCCATTTCGACGGCCTCCGCGCTCATGCGTCTACTGAGGCGGTAGTACGTGCATGAGCGCCGAGAACGCCGAAATGGCTTCTCTGAAGCGGCTGAATACCCCCCGAGAAGGCGTACTTCTGGCCTCGCTAGCCGAACCTCCGGTCTGAATGACTGCATCGAGCGCCACTGCAAAAGGAGAAGATCGCACTCATGGGTAGTTCCTCAACGTCATGCTAGACAATTAGGGCAGATTAGCCAACTAGCGCCTCATAAATATCAACCAAGTTCTTTGATTCGCGAATATAGCTATGTTCTTCTGCATACCTCCTGGCGTTCTTAGCTAGTGATGCATAGTCTGCCGTCGCAATACATCGAGCCAGTTCATAGTAGTTCGGTGACTTGCAGATCATAACTGTTTCAGTCTGATTGATTTCCATGAATGGTTTAGTTGGATAGACAATGGTTGGTTTATGGTTAGCGAGTGAGTTGTTCAGTGCGGCCGAAGACACATGCTGATAGTAAGCATTGTCATATGGATATACCCATACATCACACTCCTTAACGAGTGCGTTTAATCGGTTATCGTCATCAATGTATCCTGTAATATACACCCGCTCCTTTAGACCAAGCGTAAGAACGAGGTCACATATCTCATCCAAGTACCGGGGGTCACCGTTGGGATGAACACCTCCGGCAAGCGCCAATTTGTAGTGATCTGGTAGATAAGAAAGCGCCTTAACGGCAGCATGCACTCCCTTAGTTCTAGATATAAAGCCGACCATCCCAATGATAATGTCACCTGTTTTCTTTTGAAGTGCAGCGCCAATCTCCTTTGACTCAGGAACATATTTAACATCAGGAACTGGTAGAGTGATAAGATGAATCTTATCCGTCTGAACACCGCGCATAACAAGGTTGTCTTTGGTGTTCCTATTATGAACCAGCACCAAGTCAGCCTTACGCATCGGTACTATATGACGATTTATAAAACCCTTGGCTTCAACAATTTCTCGCATATAAGCAACGATACTGCTTGGTCCATACCCGTTACACTGTGGCGTCTTATACTGTGCGTCAGGTGCGGTATGCACGGTAACGATCGCTTTCTTGCCCAAACGATGCGCTACATCGACGATTCGGTTAAAATCATCTTTCTCAAAGTAGGATAGCTCGTGTTGAATATGGAGAATGTCAAAGTTCTTGAGGGTGGCTGCAAGCTCCATAAATGCGGTCTCTTTCTGTTCGAGACTCATGCGCTTCACGACATTTGGTGAATACCGAAAGAACTCATTAGTGACCTTCGCGTTGGCATCATTTGCCATAGCCTCAACGAACTGCTCCTGATACTTTGCTATCCCGTCCGCTTCATTGTGGGTGCTGTAATGTAAGACCTTAACCATATCTATGTCTTTCTGCTATAATTCTCTTTACCGGTGGGTAGGGTTTATGGGCTTGCCTGATGATAAGCCTTCAAAATCTTCATCGCGGACTTTCGGATTGTCGCCTTTCAGCATGCTAAGGATAGCGGCGTGACGCGGCTCGAGGGTCGGAACGGGTTAGCGCATGGGGGACGGATTAGATGAGTCCGCTGGAATGGAACCGCCTTTTCCTAAGGGCCCACACTTTGGGGGCCGGCTCGGCGCGACAATGGGATGCGTATGTATGTTAGCCATCATTAAGCCAACTGCACCAACGGAGGCTGCTATGAGCACGACCGATGTCCGAATCGAAGTGCTTGACGCTGCCGTGCGAGCGATTGCGCAAGCATTACCCGCCGCGCAGTCTGCGACCGCTATGGCACTGTTCCTGCGCCGCGGTGAGCCCCTCCAAGCCGCTGAAGAACCACCCATGAACAGGAGTTTCTCCATCGCAGTTCGGCTTGGCGAGGTCATACAGCCCGTCGGCTCCACCAACAACTCCGTAATTGGACTTGCTCGGCGGAATCTGGGGGGCTCGAGAGGGCCATTTCGACGGCCTTCGCGCTCATTGCACGCACTGCGCCTGCTGTTGCGCCAAGGTGCGCAGTCGCGTGAGGGTGTAGGCCGCCATCGTCAGCGACCGACGCTGGTCCACATTGGCCAGTCCCCGCACCATCACTTAACGCAAGGTGCCGATGAGCTTCCCGCTGCCGAAGCACCGCTCAATGCGCTTCCTAATGCGTTGGCTGATCTGGTAGCCGACGTGTCGCGTGGTGCGCCCGTCGATGTCGCTACCACCGTAGCGCGCGGTATTCTGCTTCACATGCGCCGTGACGCTGATGTCGCGGCAAGCCTTCACGAAGCCCTTGGGGTCGTACGCCTTGTCGGCTCCGACCGTCACGCGTTTGCCGGGCTGAGCCACGTCGGCCAGCATCTGCGCGGCCACGTCGCGTTCGGCCGTGCCGGCCGCGGCGCTGGCCTGTACGTAGACCACCAGACTGTGGCGATTGTCGATCAGCACTTGGCCCAGATAGCTCGGCAGCGCAGGGGCCGCATTGCTCTTGCGGTACAGGCGCGATTCACGATCCGTTGTGGACTGGTGCATGTCGTTACTGCGCGGCTCACCCCGCCAGTCTTCGGGCGGACGGCAATCGTCCGATCCTTCCTTGCGTTGTATGCTCTTGTGGCTGACCCATGCTTGAATGAGCGTGCCGTCCACGCTGAAGTTCTCGCCCGAGAGCAGGACGCACTTGTCGGCCATCGCTCCGGTGGCGTTGAAGAGTTCGGTGACTGCGTCGTGCTCGCTGAGCCGGTCGCGGTTCTTGCTGAAGACCAAGTGGTTCCACACCGTGTCCTCGATCGCCAGGCCGACGAACCAACGGAACAGCACTTTGTATTGGATCTGCTCGACGAACTGGCGCTCGCTGCGCACGCTGTACAGCACCGGCAGCAACATCGCGCGCATGAGGCTCTCCGGCGCGATGCTCGGGCGGCCCCCCTTTACGTCGACCTCGTACAGGGCCACGAACTTGCCGTCCATCTTCGCCAGCGCGTCATTGACCCAGGTGCGGATCGTCCTCAGCGGCTGGATGGCGGGGACAAAGTCCTCCAGCTTCGCCGTCGTAAACAGGCTCTCGCTGTGGCTGTCGGCTCCTCGCATCGGTGGCTAATTCCTCGTCGATCAACGCCCGAATGCTTGCTGGCGAGGCCAGGGCCGTCTATTGGTATTTCAACGGTCCGCTAAGGAGTAGCGTTTGATCTCGAATCTCAAAACTGCAGTTGTCACGGGAGTCACCGGCCAGGACGGCGCCTATCTCGCCCGAAGCCTCCTGGACAAGGGCTACGTCGTGCACGGCACGTACCGGCGCACGAGTTCCGTCAACTTCTGGCGCATCCAGGAACTGGGCATCCGGGAGCATCCGAATCTGCACCTCACCGAATACGACCTCACCGATGCCGGCTCGTCGCTGAACCTCATCAACCGCACCCAGCCCGACGAGGTGTACAACCTCGCCGCGCAGAGTTTCGTCGCCGTCTCGTTCGACCAGCCCACCACTACGGCCCACATTACCGGCCTGGGGGCCCTGAACCTGCTGGAGGCGATCCGCATCCTGCACCCGAAGGCGCGCTTCTACCAAGCCTCCACCTCGGAAATGTTCGGCCACGTCCAGGCGGTGCCGCAGGACGAGCAGACCCCCTTCTACCCGCGCAGCCCTTACGGCGTGGCCAAGCTTTTCGCACACTGGATGACCGTCAACTACCGCGAGTCCTACGGCATCTTCGGCGCCAGCGGCATCCTGTTCAACCACGAGTCGCCGCTGCGCGGGCTGGAATTCGTCACCCGTAAGATCACCGACGGCGCGGCCAGGATCAAGCTCGGCAAGCTGAATTGCATCGAGCTCGGCAACCTGGATGCGCGGCGCGACTGGGGCTACGCCGGGGAGTACGTGGAAGGCATGTACCTCATGTTGCAGGCCCCGGAGCCGGAGACCTTCGTCCTGGCCACCCACCGCACCGAGACCGTGCGCGACTTCGCCGCCATGGCCTTCCGCGCCGCCGGGATCGCGGTCGAGTGGCGCGGCGTGGGGGTGGACGAAACCGGCATCGACACCGCCAGCGGCAAGACGGTGGTCAGGATCAACCCCAAGTTCTACCGGCCGGCCGAGGTGGAGCTGCTGATCGGCAACCCCGCCAAGGCGCAGGAGAAGCTCGGCTGGCAGGCGAAGACCTCGCTGGAGGAACTGTGCCGCATGATGGTGGAAGCCGACCTGCGCCGCAACGCCGCCGGCGGCTCTTCGTTCTAGCGGCCCGCCATGGCACGCGTTCTGGTCACCGGTCTGCAAGGCTTCACCGGCCCCTACGTGGCGGCGGCCCTGCGGGCTGCCGATCACGTGGTCCTGGACGCGGCGGAGGCTCACTCGTTCGACCTGCGCAATGCGGCCCAGGTGGCCGAAACCGTGAAACGGACTCGGCCCGAGTACGTTGTGCACCTGGCCGCGCTCAGCTCGGTGACGCACGCCGATGCGGCCGAGCTGTATGCTGTCAACACGGTGGGCACCGAGCACCTGCTGCGCGCGTTGGCCGATCACGCACCCGACGTGCGCAAGGTGCTGCTGGCCAGCAGCGCCAACGTCTACGGCAACGTGGCCGGCGGCGAACCGATCGACGAGGACACGCCGCCCGCACCGGTCAACCACTACGCCTGCAGCAAGCTGGCGATGGAGTACATCGCCCGCACCTGGTTCGAGCGGCTTCCCATCGTCATCACGCGGCCCTTCAACTACACCGGCGTGGGCCAGAGCGAGAGCTTCCTGGTGCCCAAGCTGGTGGCGCACTATGCAAAGCGCCGGCCAGTGCTGGAATTGGGCAACATCGACGTCGAGCGCGACTTCTCCGACGTACGCATGGTGGCGGACGCCTACGCGCGGCTGCTCGCGGCCGACGCGGCGGGCACGGTGGTCAACGTGTGCTCCGGGCGGCCGAGGAGTCTTCGCTCGATCCTCGAGGAGTTGGAGGCCATCACCGGACACCGGCCCGAATTGCGCGTGGCTCAACACCTGGTTCGCAGGGCTGAAGTGCAACGCTTGACCGGGCGCGACCTGCGGCTACGGCGTTGGCTTGGTCAATCGCAGCATTGCGACTTCGCGGAGACGCTGCGATGGATGGTTCGTGAGCTCTGACGCGCAGGGCACGTTCATGGCTGACGGCTCGGCATCGGAATCGGGCAGCCTCACGCGACTGCACAGCCCGCAGCGGTCGGCACTCGTGGCGGCACGACCCCGCCTGAACCTCATTGGCTACGCGACCGCGAACGTGGGACTGGGCGTCGCGGTGCGAGAACTCGCACGAGCCGCCATGGCACGTGGGTTCGACGTTGCCCTTCTCGACCTGGACACCGGGCTGGGCCCCGGGCGCAAGGAAGCTGCAGGGGACCTGGCTTCTTTGATCGTGGACAGCCCGGACCGGCTTCCGCCAGGGATCAACATCTTCGTGATGTCGCCGCCATACCTCGTCGAGTGGCTCGAGAACAGTGGCGAGCTCGTCGGACTTCTCGAACGACCCGATTGCACGAACGTGATGTTTGCCTATTGGGAACTCCCAGTACTTCCGCGCCCTTGGGCACGAGTGCTCGAAATGTTCGATGCGGTCGTGGCCCCTACTGGCTATATCGAGAGCACGCTGGACCGCACTCTCGCCGGGACGCGGGTTCTGCGCGGCCTGCAGCCCATTGACATTCCGCCCGGCATCGTGGCAGATCGAGCACGCTTTGGCCTGCCAGCGGACGCTTTTGTGGCCTTGGCGAGCTTCGACCCTCTCAGCGACACCGAACGCAAGAACCCTGAGGCAGCTATCGCCGCCTTCCTCCGAGCGTTCCGCCATGATGCCCGCGCCCGGCTTGTCGTCAAACTGAACGTGCCCGCAAGCGGCTATGCGAGCGAGAAGATCAACCGCGAGATTTTGAAGCCGCTGGTGGATCGCCTTCGCGCCGATGAGCGAACCATCGTGATCGCGGAGGCGCTGGCCTACCGCGACGTCCTGTCACTGTACGCAAGCGCGGACGCATACATTTCGTTGCATCGTGCCGAGGGTTTGGGTCTCGGCCTGTTGGAGTCCATGGCTCTCGGCAAGCCCGTCGTTGCGACAGGCTGGTCGGGAAATATGGCCTTCATGTCCCTCTCGAACGCCTGTCCCGTGCGACACGCACTTGTGCCGATGATGTCGACACACTATGCGTACACGCGCGATATGAAGGGGCTGTCACCGTTCTGGGCTGAGCCTGATATCGAAGATGCAGCACTCTGGCTTCGCCGCCTGGCTGCCGATCCTGCACTTCGCGCGAGTATCGGGTCCCAGGCGCGAGAGCGATTCCTTCGCTACCAAACCGAAGCCGCTGGATTGGGCTTTCTCGACGACTTGGTGGCACTGCGGGAGCACGCGACTGCCGCTGCAGATGCACTGCCCCGAAGCCAACGTCGAGCGTGCGTGGTCCTGCTTCAGCGGCAATTGCGCGTGGCGCGGATGACCCATTGGAAGCGCCTGACTTCGCTGGTCACCGAGCCTTTCGGACGTCACATTGGCTGGCGATTCGGCGCCACGAGGAATTCATGATAGTTGGTGTCCGAGTTCGCTTGCGAAGCCATTCGCGGACCAGCCCGAGGACGTCGCGTCTGATGTAGATGCCAGGCAAAGGCAACGAAACTCGCTGCAGAGACGAAGACCATGACCGCGACGGTAGGGCCACATCCACTCGGAATCAACGTGCTTGGCGAGGTTTCCGGCAACCTCGGCGTCGGCGTGGCCGCGCGCCACCTCGTTTCCGCACTGCTTGCGAAGGGCCACGAGGTTTCCATCCTCGATCTCGACGCAGGACTCGGTCGAAAGGGCTACGCAAGCAACTTCGCACATCTGACCGTGAGCGAGGCCGAGGCGCTGCCCCATGCGGTCAGCCTCTTCATCCTGCCGCCGGCGGCGATCGTTGGCGAGGTGATGCGCAGAAGTGACTTGTCCGGCCTGCTGATGCGCGAGCAGGCGACAAACGTGGCGCTCACGTATTGGGAACTGCCAGCCCTTGCGAACGACGCCGCAAGGGCGCTGGAGGTCTTCGACGTCGTAGTGGCCCCGTCTGCGTTCGTCGAGGCAGCGCTCGATTTCAGCCTGTCGGGAACGCGGATCGTGCGCGGTCTTCAACCCGTCGATCTGCCGCCGCAGGTCGTCGCCGACCGAGACCGCTTCGAATTGCCAGCAGGCGCGTTCGTCGCGGTGACAAGCTTCGATCCCCACAGCGACCCCAGCCGCAAGAACCCTTTCGGGGCACTCGAGGCTTTCCGCCGGGCGTTCCCGCAGGACGAGAATGTTCGCCTGGTTTTCAAGGTGAACGTGCCGCGGACGGGCCTGGGCGACGGGGGACCCGGCGGCGCGCTCCTCGAGACGATGCGTGAGCGTATCGGCGCGGATCCCAGGATCGTGCTGCTGGCCGAAACGCTGTCCTATCCGGAGGTGCTGTCGCTCTACGCGAGTGCCGACGCCTTCATTTCGTTGCACCGGGCGGAGGGTCTGGGGCTTGGCCTGCTCGAAGCGATGGCATTGGGCAAGCCCGTGGTGGCCACGGGCTGGTCCGGCAACAAGTCGTTCATGCACCCGAGCGACGCCTGCCTGGTGAGGTACAGACTGGTTCCGGTTCAGGCGACGATTGCGGACTACACGAGTGTGGCCAAGGCGCACAAGCTTCTGTGGGCCGAGCCGGACCTGGATGATGCGGCGCTGTGGCTGCGCCGACTGGCGAACAGCCCGGAGCTGCGATCGGTGATCGGTTCCCGCGCCAGGGCTTCGGTCGCGCGCTACCGCGAGGAGGCAGCGCAGCTTCGCTTCGTCGATGACATCCTGGCCGTGAGGGCGCACCAGCTCGCCGCCGGCGACGGAGGGGCGCGGCGCCGAGTGCTGGCCGAGAAGATTGCGCTCGCGCGGCGTACCGCGCGCCGCGATGCCTTGGGTTTGCCGGGTTGGCTGGCGGACCAAGCGCGTGCCGAGTTCGACCGCCGCATTGGCTGGCGACTGACGGGCAGGCGCCGGCCGCTGGGTTCGAACCAGGCATGAGCTCGGACCCGCCAGGCATTCAGCGCGTCGACGCTTCGCGGGCGGGCGCCCCGCCCGTTTGGGCGTTGGTGCTGAACTACGGCTCGTACGAGGACACGCTGGGATGCGTCGAGGCGCTACGGAGAGTTGCGTACCCGCAGCTGCGGATCCTGGTGCTGGACAACGCCTCGCCGGACGGCAGCGGCCCGCGGCTGCAGCAGCAGCTCGGCGCGGAAGAGTTCGTGCAGTTGCCGGTCAACACGGGCTACGCGGGCGGCAACAACACCGGCATGCGGATGGCCATCGCGGGCGGCGCGCGGTACGTGTTCATCCTCAACCCGGATGCGCGTGTCGCGCCGGGTTGCGTCGCGCATTTCGTCGAGCTCTGCGAAGCAGACCGCGGGATCGGTGCTGTCAACTCGATCGAAGTGGAGCGCGACGGTGTCACGATCGATCCCTTCTTCGCCAGCAGCGTGATGGCGGATGCCGGCATCCGCGCGCAGCGGGCCGACGATCCGGCCATTCCGAGCACCTTCGTAGCGCCCCGTCTGTTCGGCGCCGCGTTCTTTCTGCCCGTGCACGCGATCGAGAAGGTCGGTGGCTTCGACCCGCTCTACTTCGCATACTGGGAGGAGTTCGATCTCTGCCGCCGGCTGCAGCTGCACGGCTTCAAGCTGCTGGTCACGCGCGAGACGCCGGTCGTGCACCTGCGCACCAACGAGCATCGCGGCGTGAGCCCGTTCGTCGTCTTCCTGCGGCTGAAGTCGACCTACCTGGAGCGCCTGAAGGACCCTGCCGTGCGCTTCACCGTCGCGCTGCGCTTCGTTGCGCGGCAGTTTTGGCGCCATCTGCGGCGCGGCGGCCGGCCGAACGAGTACCCGTTCAACCTGCACGACATCGGCCGCGGCACGGTCCTCAAGGCAGGGTGGTGGGTCGTGACCCATCTTCACGGGATCTTCCGTCATCGGCAACTCGAGATCCGCGGCCGCGCACATGTCTGAACCGGTTGGCGTCATCGCAGCGCGCCTGCCACACCCGCCGTCCCCGCACGGCCCGGTGATGCTGATGTACCACGCGGTGCATCCCCAGGATCGCCGTCCCGCCTGGCCCTGGGCGGTGTCTCTGGCGAGCTTCGAGCGGCAGCTCGACTTCCTTCAGGCCTCGGGCTACGACACGCCCACGGTTTCGGAGCTGCTGGCCGCTCCGGACCGTTTGCGCCGCCGCACCGCCGTGATCACCTTCGACGACGGCTATGCCGACAACGTCGAGGCCGCTGGGGCACTTCAGCGGCGCGGCATGCGGGCCACCTGGTACATGGTTTCCGGATCGATCGGAAGGGCGCCGGAGTGGCCGTTCGACGGGCGCCCGGCCGGTCGGCTGATGGACGCCGCCGAATTGCGTGCCCTTCAGGACGCCGGCATGGAGATCGGTTCGCACTCGGCCAGCCATCGCCGGATGACCGAGCTCGATCCGCAGGCGCAGTTGCGCGAGGCGGTGGCGTCGAAGTCTGACCTCGAAGACCTTCTGGGCACGGAGGTGCACAGCTTCGCCTACCCCTACGGCGCCGTCGACGCTGCGTGCGCCGCCGCTGTGCGGGAAGCCGGCTATCGCAGCGCCTGCACGACCGACCCGGGCTGGATGCTGCGCGACGGCGATCCCTTCCGGCTGCGCCGGTTGACGGTCTTCAACCATGACACGCTCGGCACCTTCAGGCGCAAGCTGGTCTTCGCGTCGCACGACGTGAACTGGCTGCACCTGGCGCGCTACTGGGCGCGTCGGGCGGTGCAGCGCGTGACCGGCCGCGGATGAAGGCATGGCGATGCCAGCGGTTTCCATCGTCATGCCTTGCTACAACGCGCGCGCACACCTGGCGAGCAGCGTCGGCAGCGTGCTGGCGCAGTCGTTCCCGGATTGGGAACTGATCGCCGTCGACGACGGCTCGGTCGACGACACGCTGGCGTGGCTCCAGGCGCAGCGCGACCCGCGAATCCATGTCTTTTCTCAAGCCAACCGTGGCGTGAGCGCCGCGCGCAATGCTGGCCTGGAACAGGCACGCGGCGAGTACATCGCCTTCCTGGACGCCGACGACACCTGGGAGCCCTTGTTCCTGGCAGTTATGCATGCCGCGCTGGCCGCCCGGCCCGACGCCGTGCTGGCCTACTGCGGCTGGCAGAACCTCGGCCTGCCGGGCGGGCGCGGGCAGCCGTTCGTGCCGCCCGACCATGAGACCCCCGCCAAGGAGGAGGCTCTATTCGCCAGCTGCCGCTGGCCCATCCACGCTGCGCTGGTCCGGCGCCAGGCCGTGCTGGGGGCCGGCGGCTTCGACACCGGATTGCAGAATGCCGAGGACTACCTGCTTTGGTTGCGCGTGGCCATTCAGGCACCCATCGTCCGGGTGCCCAGGGTGCTGGCCTGCTATCACTTTCATGGCGGTGACCAGGCTTCGTCGCAGGTGGCACGGGCGGCGCTGCAGCACCTTCAGGCCCAGTGGTACCACTTGCGCGATCGGCCGAGGTTCGCAACTGCGCTGGGCCGCCGGCGCGTGCGGGCATTGACCCTGGGGACGCTGCTCCATCGCGGCTATGAGTGCTACTGGAGGCGTGACTTGCGCAACGCCCGCACGATCTTCCGTACCGTGATGCGGCATGGCTATGGCACAGTGCCTGACTGGGTGCGCATGCTGCCGGCATGGCTGCCCGAGTCCTTGCACCGGCGCCTGCTGTCGGCACGCGATCACGGGTAGTCGCGCGCCGCACCGGGAGCGGTTGCACCGGGCTCGAGCCGGCCGCAAGGCCACCCCACTTCCACACTTGGAGCGCTGAACTGCGATGCCGTTGTTGACGTTTGCGTTTTGCACCTACAACCGCGCGGACCGCCTGGAGAGGCTGGTCGGCGCGATGCGCGCGCAGGACTGCCCGGTGCCGTTCGAGATCCTGGCGGTCAACAACAACAGCACTGACGACACGGCCGAGGTACTGAGGGGCCTTGCGCAACGCCCTGGCGCGCCGCTGCGGTGGGTCACCGAGCCGGTGCAAGGCATCGTCGCGGCACGCAACCGCGTCATCGCCGAGGCGCTGGACAGCGACATCCTGGCCTGCCTCGATGACGACGAGTTGCCGCAGCCCGGTCTGATCGCTGCGGCGGCCGACGCCATCCTGCGGGAGGGCGCGCAATGCGCCGGCGGGCGGGTGGAGGTCGATTTCACGGCGGTCGGACGCCCGGCCTGGCTCGGCGACGACCTGCTCGGCTTCCTGGCCGCCGTGGATCACGGCCCGCGCGCGTTCTGGATCCGGGACGAGAGCACGCCCATCTGGACCGCCAACGTCGCCTACGACATGCGCCTGTTCCGCGACGACCCGAGTCTGCGCTTCGACAAGCGCTACGACCGCGTCGGCAAGGGCATCGACGGCGGCGAGGATGTCAAGATGTTCGGCGCGTTGCTCCAGCGCGGCGTGCGCATCCGCTACCGGCCCGACATGGCGGTGTGGCACGGCGTGGAGGCGTGGCGCCTGAAGCGGCGCTGCTTCCTGCGCCTGCACTACCGCTCGGGCATGCGACGCGGCAGACTGGAGTTACCGGACTATCCACGGGTGGTCCTCGGCATACCGCCGTTCATGACGGCGCAGTTTGCCAGGCATTGCCTGACCACCGCCGGCTTCGCCTTGCGGGGCCGGCCCGGGCTGCTGCGCCAGGCGATGAATGCCGCTTTCGCCATGGGGGCGATGGTCGGGTACCGTCAGCGCTGAGGCGATGTGCAACTGATCGCCGAGACGTGCGGGCCAATGGGGATCCGCCTGCGACGCCGCACGATGGATTGGGCTATGCTCCCGATGAAATGTCGTCCCTTGGCAGTGTAGGAGGATTGCTCTGATGCGTCGTGGAATCTCTACTTTCTTGGCCGCGCTTTGTGTCGGCCTGGGATCTATATCTTTGAGCGCGCCGACCTTGGCTCGCGAGGACCTCGGAAACGGCTGGGGTCCGAACGCGCTGGAGATCAGCCCGTTGCCAAATTACTGCCAGGCGTTTTTTTCGAAGAACCACAAGGTCTTCGACACGCTATCCCGTGGCTGCGACGGCGTTCACCACCTTTGCGCAGGAAAGGTGCTCATCAACCGCGTCATGAACGTATCGATCCCCAAGGGGGAGCGGCGACGGATCCTCGGCCAAGCAAAGATCGAAGTCAACTACCTGGCCAGCCGGTTGACGCCCACCTGCAAGCTGGGCGAAGACGTTCGCACCGCCGAATCACAGATCAGGATGCTGGAAACGCTCCTGAAATGATCGTTGCGAAGGGGTGCGGCAGGCCATGCGGCCTCTCGGGTCGCAAACGGCGATGAGTGAGCCTGCGGCGGCAGCCGCGGACGGCTCGTCGATGGTCACTCCAGGCAGTCACCCGCACGTCAGCGTGGTGATACCGGCGTACAACGTACAGGCGCACCTCGCCCAGTGCCTGGTAAGCGTGTCGAGCCAGGCGCGCGACTTCGAAATCGAAGTCATCGTCGTCGACGACGGCTCGGCCGACGCCACGGTCGAGATCGCGCGCCGTACGGCCGGCGTGCGCTGCATCACGCAGCCGAACCGTGGCCCCAGCGCGGCGCGCAATCTCGGCATCGCCGCCGCGCGCGGAAAGTACATCGCCTTTCTCGACGCCGACGATCTGTGGCCGCTTGGCAAGCTGCAGGCGCAGATCCGGCTCCTGCAGCAGCATCCCGAACTCGCGCTCGTCTTCGGCGATTGCCGCCAGTTCGACGCGAACGGGCAGCGCCCACGCACTGAGTTCCAGGCCAACCGGCTCGGTGCGGCAGCCTGGGGGCCAGGCCCGGCCATCCCCGATGCCTACGCGCTCCTTTTGGAGGTGAACTTCATCACCACGGGCTCGGTCATCGTGCGGCGCGACGTCCTGCAGCAGGTGGGGGGCTTCGCAGTGGATCTGCGCTTGGTGGAGGACCTGGATCTCTGGTTACGAATCGCACGCTTGCACCCCATTGGTTGGTGCGAGCAGGAGTGCCTGCTGCGCCGCCGGCACACGGACAACATCTCGCGCGACACTGACGCGATGGGTTTCGCCTACCTGGAGGTGCTGCGCCGGCACCGCCAGTCATGGACCGCCCAGGAAGCCACCGCGATGCGGCTGGACGCCGGGCCCCTGGCATCACGCAAGTACCTCTTTTTGGCCGAACTCGCAGTGTCCCAGGGCAAGCCCAGTGCCGCCTTGCGGCGCGTGTGGCGCAGCGTCGCGGCATCGCCGCGCCCGCAGACGCTGTGGCGCATCACCAAGTCGGCCATCAAATTCGTCCTCGGCCGCCATGCGTGACCCGCAGGCTTCGACGCTGGGCCGATTGGGGCGCAACCGCACGACGCCGTGCAGCGGCTTCTTCGGCCTGCTACGGCCCGCCGGCGCCGGCCCGGCTGCGCCGATCGATCTCGGCTCGCTGCCGGGGCGTGCCACGC
>JACZKT010000258.1 GCA_014859905.1 Rubrivivax sp. | reverse complement strand
CACCGAGGTCATGCCTGCGGCTGTGCGGCCGGGCGACACGTCGCCGCGCGACGTCTCGATCGACGAGCTGATCGACCTCGAGCAGCAGGCCGAGTTTTTTGTCGTGCTCGGGCAGGAGGAGGCAGCCATCGACCTGCTGGTGCAGCATTTGCGCGATACCGGCGGCGGCAGCCCGCTGCCCTACCTGAAGCTGCTCGAGATCCAGCACCGCCGCGGCGACCGCGATGCCTACGAGCGCACGCGTGCGCGCTTCAATCACCGCTTCAACGCCTATGCGCCCGAGTGGGGACAAGACATGCGGGCCGGCCGCAGCCTGGAGGACTACGCGGGCGTGCTGCCACGCCTGCAGCAGGTCTGGCCACGGCCGCTGGACGCCATGGCCGAGCTCGAGGCGCTGCTGTTCCGCAAGTCGGGCGGCGAGCTGTTCGACCTGCCGGCGTATCGCGAAGTGCTGTTCCTCTACGCGCTGGCACGCGACCTGCTCGACCGCGAGCCGGTCGATGCGAACAACGTCGATCTGCTGCTGCCGCTGGCCGATGGCGGCGAGTTCAGCACCACGGCGCCGGTACCCTTGGGTGGCCTGGGGCACGACGCTGCCGCCGTCCCTCCCGGCCCGGACGACAGGCCGACGGCACCCGTGGACCTGGACTTGACGCAGGCCACGCCCACGGCCAGCATCTTCGATCCACAGGACACGCCGCCCCCGGGGTCGCGCCCGTAGGCGGAGCGCCGCAGCAGTGCCGCGGCGGCCCCGGCCCGCGTGGCGCCTACAGGCCTTGCAGCCGCTGCAGCGCCGTCAACAGCGTCTCGTCGCGCTTGGCGAAACACAGCCGCGCCAGGCCCTGCTCGAATCCGCCCTCGTAGAAGGCCGACAGCGGGATCGCGGCCACGCCGACCTCGCGCGTCAGCCAGAGGCAGAACTCGGCCTCCGGCAAGGCGCTTACGGCGCTGTAGTCCACGAGCTGGAAGAAGCTGCCCTGGCTGGGCAAGGCGCGCAGCCGCGTGTGTGCCAGGCCGTCGCGGAAGAGGTCGCGCTTGCGCTGGTAGAAGGCCGCCAGCTCGAGGTAGGGCCCGGGGTCGGCCATGTAGCGCGCCAGGCCGTGCTGCATCGGTGTGTTGACGGTGAAGACGTTGAACTGGTGCACCTTGCGGAACTCGGCCGTCAACGGCGCCGGTGCCGCCACGGTGCCGACCTTCCAGCCGGTGACGGAATAGGTCTTGCCGAAACTGGAGACGACGAAGGCACGCGCGGCCAGGCCCGGGAGGGCCGAGGCGCTGACATGCGGCTGGCCGTCGAAAACCATGTGCTCGTAGACCTCGTCGGACAGCAGCAACGCCGACGTGGGCGCCAGCAGTTCGGCCAGCCGCTGCATCTCGGCGCGCGTCCACACGGTGGCGCTGGGGTTGTGCGGGCTGTTGATGATCACCAGCCGCGTGCGCGCCGTCAGTGCGGCGGCGATGCGGTCGAAGTCGGGCCGCAAGCTGCCCGGCAGCAGCGGCACACGCACGACGCGGCCGCCGGCGAGTTCGATGCCGGGCCCGTAGCTGTCGTAGCAGGGTTCGAGCACGATGACCTCGTCGCCGGGATGCACGCAGCACAGCACGGCGGTGAGGATGGCCTGCGTGGCGCCGGCGGTGATGGTGACTTCGCCAGCCGGGTCGTAGCGGCGGCCGTACAGGGTGGCGATCTTGTCGGCCACGCGCTCACGCAGCAGCGGTACGCCGGGCATCGGCGGGTACTGGTTGTGGCCCTCGCGCATGGCGTCGGCGACATGGTCCAGCAGTGCCGGGTCGCAGTCGAAGTCGGGGAAGCCCTGGCCCAGGTTGACGGCGCCGGTCTCCTGCGCCAGTGCCGACATCACGGTGAAGATCGTGGTGCCGACGTTCGGCAGGCGGCTGGTGATGGCGGGGGTGACGGCGGCGGTGGAAGCGACGGCAGGCATCGTGATCAGGGCGAGCTCAGAGTTGGTAGTCGCTGCCCTGGCCGGCGAGCGCGCGCGCGACCAGGGTTGCAGACAGACGGGGTGACAGCAGCTCGGTGAAGGCGTACACGAACTGCCGCAGGTAGGCACCACGCTTGAACGCCACGCGCGTAACGTTGGTGCCGAACAAGTGGCCCAGCGGGCGCCAGGCGAGATCGGCATCGGCCGGCTCGCTCTTCATGGCCAGCTCGGTGACGATGCCCACGCCCAGCCCCAGGCGCACGTAGGTCTTGATGACATCGGAGTCGATCGCCTCCAGCGCCACCACGGGCTCCAGCCGGGCGCGTTCGAAGGCCTGGTCGATGCGCGTGCGGCCGGTCACCGTGGGGTGGTAGAGCACGAGCGTGTGCGCGGCCAGCTGCTCCAGCGTGGGCCGCTCGACGGCGGCCAGAGGGTGGCCGGCCGGCACCACCAGCACGTGCTGCCATTCGTGGCACGGCAGTGTGATGAGGTCCTTGTGTGCGCTCAGTGCCTCGGTCGCCAGGCCGATCTCGGCCACGTCGTCCAGCAGCATGCGCGCCACCTGCTCGGGCACGCCCTGGTGCAGCACGACCTGCACCTTGGGGTAGCGCTTGCGCAGCTGCGCCACCGGCCCGGGCAGGAAGTAGCGCGCCTGCGTGTGCGTGGTGGCAATCGACAGCGTGCCGGCGTCCTGCTTGGAGAATTCCTCGCCGATGCGCTTGAGGTTGGCGACTTCGCGCATGACGATCTCGATCGACCTGAGCACCTGCTCGCCGGGCTCGGTGACGCGCTTCAGGCGCTTGCCATAACGCGCGAAGATGTCGATGCCGAGCTCTTCCTCGAGTTCGAGGATGGCTTTGCTGATACCGGGCTGCGAGGTGTGCAGCGCCTTGGCGGCTTCGGTGAGGTTGAGGTTGCGGCGCACGGCCTCCTGCACGAACCGGAACTGGTGCAGGTTCATGGCGGCTCCCCCAGCGTGGCCAGCGCCGCTGCGGCCATCGCCATCATGACGCTGTCCATTTCGCCCACCGCCGTGTGCAGCGTGACATGCAGGCCAGGATGCGCGGCACGGACCCTGTCCAGCAGCGCCGGCAGGTCCTTGCGGACATGGCCGCCGGTGCCCAGGAACATGGGCACGACCTCGATGCGCGTGCAGCCCGCTCCGGCCAGCTCGGCGCCGGCGTCGGGCAGGTTCGGCGCCATGAATTCCAGGTAGGCCAGTCGCACCGGCACGCCGGGCCGCGCCGCACGCACACGCGCGGCCACGGCCTCGAAGGGCAGCGCCCAGCGGGGATCACGGGCGCCGTGGGCGAAGAGGATGAGACCGTGGCTCATGGGTCTCAACGGTAACGCACCAGCCAGGCAAACGCCGCCAGCGACAGCAGCAGGTAGATCAAGCTCGGCGTGGCCGCCACGACCCAGGGCGTCCAGCTGCTCAGCACGCCGATGTGGCCGGCCAGGTTGTTGAGCAGCACGAAACTGATGCCCAGCATGATGCCGCCGAAGACCTTGAAGCTGACGCTGCCGGCCCGCGCGTGCATGTACGCGAACGGCAGCGCCAGCGCCACCATCACCAGGCAGGCCAAGGGGTACAGGGCCTTCTTCCAGAAGCGGATCTCGTAGCGCTGCGCGGCCTGCTCCTGGTCGCTGAGGTGCGCGCTGTAGCGCCACAGCTCGGCGGTGGTCATGGTGCTCAGCGGCAGCACCGCCGCAGCCACGACCTCGGCCGTCAGCGTGCTCGGCCACGCCAGCGTGGCCTCGCGGCGTATCTGCACCTCGGGCGTGCCGGGGCTGCGCGCGGACGGCCAGTTCGCCACTTCGGCGTTGGCCAGCGTCCAGACGCCGTCGGCGCTGACGCGGCCCTCGCCGGCTTCGGTGCGCGACAGCAGGCGGCCGTCGCCGTCGAATTCGAAGATGCGGATCCACAGCAGGGCGCCGCCGGCGGTGGCACCGCCCACGCTGACCGAGTAGCTGCGCTCACCCGCGGACGTGCTGCGCCGCTCCTTCAGCCAGGCGCCGCCACCGACCAGTTGCTGGCCGCCGCGCGCCTGGGCCTTGTGCACCACCGCCTGACGCTCGCTTACCGGGGCCACGAAGTCACCGACGACAAAAGTCAGCAGACCGAAGGCCGCGCCGAGCACCGCCAGCAGACCCAGGGCGCGGCCGGGCCCCAGGCCACCGGTGCGCAGGATCGTGAATTCGGACGACTGTGCCATGCGCGACAGCGAATAGATGGTGCCGATCAGCACGGCGATGGGGAACAGTTCGTAGAAGTGCCCCGGCACTTCCAGGGCGGCCGCGCGCACCGCTGACCAGGGGCCCTGGTCGCCGACGTTGTCCAGCCCGTCGACAAAATCGAAGAAGTAGAACAGCGACAGAAAGGCCAGCGCCACGAACATCACCGAAGCAGAGATGTCGCGGTACAGCAGCCGGCGAACGGTCTTCATGCCCGTACCTGCCGCAGCGGCCGGCGGCCGAACCTCGTGACCGCGGCATGGTCGCGCCACCACAGCAGCGCCAGCGCCAGGGCAAACACGCTGCCGTGCGTGCCCAGCAAGGCCAGCCCCATCGACACGCGGCCGCTGGCGACCCACGACTGCGACAGGTTGACGAGGTTGTAGTAGATGAGGAAAGTGAGCAGGGCGAACAGCAGGTTCCAGTTGCCGGCACGCCGTGGATGGGTGGCGGCCAGGCCGATGCCCAGCAGCAGCAGGTTGGCCGCGGCCAGCATGAGCCCGAAACGCCAGACCAGTTCACCCTGGTTGGGCGGCGTGGGCTGGCGCATGAGATCGATGGTGCGCAAGCTGCGCGGTGAGCGGTTCTCGACCGAGCGCGCCGCCCCCTCGCTGGCCAGCACGCGGTAGTTCTCGAAGCTCGACAACGTGCGTTCGCCGTTCTTCAGGTTGATGTCGTTGCGCTGGCCGCGTTCGAGCACGAGGTAGCGCCTGTCGCCTTCGACCTCAAGCCGACCGGTCTTGGCCGAGGTTACCGACTCGCTCGCGTCCGGGCGCATCAGGATGAAGACATTGCGGGCGTTGATGCCGTCGCTGCTTTCGCGTTCGACGAAGAAGACGCGGCGGCCGTCGCTGGAGGACTGGAAGACACCCGGAGTCACGCGCGAGAGGTCCGAACGCTGCTGGTAACGCTCACGCAGTTCCAGGCTGCTGCGGTTGCCCCAGGGCCATACCAGCACCAACAGCAGTGTCACCACCAGCAGCACCGGCCAGCTCGTGCGCAGCACCGGGCGCACGAAGCGCGACAGGCTCAAGCCGCTGGCGAACCAGATCACCATTTCGCTGTCGCGGTACATGCGCCCGAGCGTGACGACGATGGCCACGAACAGCGACAGCGCCAGCATCGTCGGCAGGTGGCCCAATGACACGTAGCCCAGCAGCAGCACGACGTCCTGCGGCGCCACGGCGCCGCCGGCGGCCTGACCCACGGTGCGGATGAGAAACATCGTCAGCACGATGGTGAGGATCACCACCAGCGTCGCGCCGAAGGCCCGCGCGAGCTCTCGACGCACAGTTGAATCGAATAACATCCGCCGTTTTCTTCCCTTAGGGCGAATTATGGACTTCAAGACGCAGCTGGCCGGGGCTGGCGGACTGGCCGCACTGGCGGCCGACGCGCTGCTGGTGCTGGTGGTGGGCGACACGCTGCCGGGCGGGCTGGACCAGCCGCTGGCCGAACTGCTGGCCGCAGCGGTGAAGGACGGCGACTTCGAGCTCAAGTCCGGCAAGACGCTGTACGCGCACCGCGTGGCCGGCGTGAAGGCGCCGCGCGTGGCCTTCGTGGCCACCGGCGACGGCGCGGTGAAGTCAGTGCGCAAGGCCATGGTCACCGGCCTGGGACTGCTCAAGGGCGGCGGCGGCAAACAACTGGCCGTGGCCGTGGCCGGCGGCGGCGAACTGGGCGCGGCGCATGGCGAAGCCCTGGCCGGGGCTGTGGGCGAGGCGCTCTATCTGTACCGCGAAACGAAGCCGAGCGCGCCGCCGGCGTCCAAGCTGCATGCGGTGAGCCTGGTTTGCGCCAAGACCGAAGTGGCGGCCGTGGCCGCGGGGCTGAAGCGCGGCGAGGCCATCGCTGCCGGCGCGACGCTGGCGCGCGAGTGTGCCAACCGGCCGGGCAACCACTGCACGCCGACCTATCTGGCAGCGCAGGCGAAGAAGCTGGGCAAGGAATACGGCTTCAAGGTCGAGGTGCTCGACCGCAAGGACTGCGAGAAGCTCGGCATGGGTTCCTTCCTGTCGGTGGCGCAGGGCTCCGATGAGCCGCCGCGCTTCATCGTCGCGCGCTGGCAGGGCGCGGGCAAGGCCGACGCGCCGGTGGTGCTGGTCGGCAAGGGCATCACCTTCGACACCGGCGGCATCTCGATCAAACCCGCGGCGGGCATGGACGAGATGAAGTTCGACATGGGCGGCGCTGCCAGCGTGCTGGGCACGCTGCGTGCGGTGGCGCAGCTCGGCGCCAAGGTCAACCTCATCGGCATCATCCCGACCTGCGAGAACATGCCCGGCGGCCGCGCCATCAAGCCGGGTGACGTGGTCACCAGCATGTCGGGCCAGACGATCGAGATCCTCAACACCGACGCCGAAGGCCGGCTCATCCTGTGCGACGCGTTGACCTACGCCGAGCGCTTCAAGCCGGCGGTGGTGGTGGACATCGCCACCCTCACCGGCGCCTGCGTGGTGGCGCTGGGGCACCACCGTTCGGGCCTGTTCAGCGCCGACGACGCGCTGGCCGCCGAACTGCTGTCCGCCGGCGAGCAGGCGCTCGACCCGGCCTGGCGTTTGCCGCTGGACGAGGAGTACGACGAGGAGCTGAAGAGCAACTTCGCCGACGTTGCCAACGTGGGTTCGCGTGACGGCGGTGCGATCCTGGCCGCGATGTTCCTCAAGCGCTTCACCGGCAAGCTGCGCTGGGCGCACCTGGACATCGCCGGCTCGGCCTGGAATTCGGGCAAAGCCAAGGGCGCGACCGGGCGGCCGGTGCCGCTGTTGACGCACTTCGTGCTGTCGCGCGCGCAGTGACGCGCCGGGGCCCGCGGCTGCCGCGCCTCGTGCGAGCTTGAGCCGGCGCCATGACCGAGGTCGAGTTCCACACCGGTGTGGCCGGCCCGCTGGCCTACGCCTGCCGGCTGCTGCGCAAGGCCTACCGCGCCGGCGTGCGCGTCATTCTCACGGCGCCGCCGGCCACGCTGGCGG
>JACZKT010000003.1 GCA_014859905.1 Rubrivivax sp. | reverse complement strand
CTGGCGTCGGGCATCGACTGCACCTGGCAGTCGGCCTCGGACAGCGGTGCCGCCAGCGCCAGCGTCTGCGCACGCACCTGGGCGTAACGCGCGCCCAGACCCTGCGCCGGCGCCACCCCCGCCGCCGCGGCGCAATCGCTCACCGCAGGTGGCGCTCGAAGAAGCCCAGCGTGCGCTGCCAGGCCAGCCTGGCTGCGTCGGGCTCGTACTCGACCACCGGCAGCAGCTTCCTGTCGCCCACCTGCGTCTCGTTGCAGAAGGCGTGCTGGGCGTCGTAGCGGTGGAAGTCGTATTCGACCTGCGCCGCCTGCAGCTTGCTTTCGAGCGCGTCGACGCCGGCGATCGCAAAGATCACGTCGCGCGTCCCCCAGTGGCCCATCAGCGGTGCCTTGATCTTGCCGGCGTCGACGTATTCCAGCGGCGGGTAGCCGTAGAAGACGACCGCGGCGTCGACCTCGGGCACGTGGACCGCCGCCAGCAGCGTCAGCGCGCCGCCCATGCAGTAGCCCGTGACGCCGACCCTGGCGCTGCCGCCGGCCTTCAGATACTGCACCGCACCGCGCACGTCCTGGCCGGCGGCGTCGCCGAAGTTCAGGTTCGTCATCAGGTGTTCGGCCTCGGCCGCCTCCACCGTGGACTTGCCGCGGTAGAGGTCGGGCACCAGGGCGCGAAAGCCCTGCTCGGCGTAGCGGTCGGCGACGCCGCGGATCTGGTCGTTGAGGCCCCACCATTCCTGAATCACCACCACGCCGGGGGCGCCCTGCGGTGTCGGCGGTTCGGCAAGGTAGCCCTGGACGCTTTGCCCGTCGGGGCGCTGGAAGGTGACGGTCTTGCCCATGGGCGGTCTCCTGTTGCTGGCGGTGGGTCGAGGGTGCGAAGTAGACGCGGGCCGAGTGTGGCGCGTCAAGGCGGTCGCCGCCACGGCGCGGAAAAACCCGACTCTGCCGCTGGGTAGGCCGGGCGACGCATCATCGCTCCAATCCCACCCGAAGGAGACGCGGCATGGCCAGGCTCAACGTCAATGGCACGGTGCGCGAGTTCGACGCCGAACCCGACACGCCGCTGCTGTGGGTGCTGCGCGAGCAGCTCGGCCTCACCGGCACCAAGTACGGCTGCGGCGTGGCGCAGTGCGGCTCGTGCACGGTGCACCTGGACGGCGCGCCGGTACGCAGCTGTGCCTTGCCGGTGTCGGCGGTGCAGCCGACACAGAAGATCGTCACCATCGAAGGCCTGTCACCGGACGGCGGCCACGCGCTGCAGAAGGCCTGGGTGCAGCTCGACGTGCCGCAATGCGGCTACTGCCAGAGCGGCATGCTCATGGCCGCCGCCGCGCTGCTGAAGGAAAAGCCGCGACCCACCGACGCCGACATCGACGCGGCCATCACCAACATCTGCCGCTGCGGCACCTACAACCGCGTGCGCGCCGCCATCAAGGTGGCGGCCGGCGAAGCGCGCAATGCCGGGCTTGACATCGTTCACGTGCCAAGGAGCGTGTGATGGCCGCCGTTCTCAACCGCCGCGAGTTCCTGGGCACTGCGGCTGCCGGCTCGCTGATCATCGGTTTCCCGATCGGCGCCGCGGCGCAGGGCGCCGCGCCCGAGATCAACGCCTGGGTCGTGGTGCAGCCCGACGAGCGCGTGATCATCCGCATCGCGCGCAGCGAAATGGGCCAGGGCACGCTCACCGGACTGGCGCAACTGGTGGCCGAGGAACTGGAGGCCGACTGGTCGCGCGTCAGCACCGAATACCCCACGCCGGGCCAGAACCTGGCGCGCAAGCGCGCCTGGGGCAACTTCTCCACCGGCGGCAGCCGCGGCATCCGCGAGTCGCACGACTACGTGCGCAAAGGCGGCGCCGCGGCACGCCTGATGCTCGTGTAGGCGGCGGCCAATGAATGGCAGGTACCCGCCGCCGAGTGCCGCGCCGCGGCCGGCGTCATCACGCACGCCGCGTCCGGCCGTCGTACGAGCTACGGCAAGGTGGCCGCCGCCGCGGCCACGCTGACGCCGCCGGCCGAGGTGGCGCTGAAGGACCCCAAGGACTGGAAGCTCGCCGGCACGCGGCTGGCGCGCCTGGACACCGTCGACAAGACCAATGGCAAGCAGATCTACGGCGCCGACCTGCAGCTGCCGGGTTTGCTCAACGCCGCCATCCGGGACTGCCCGGTGTTCGGCGGCCGGCTCAAGGCCTTCGACGCCGCAGCGGTGGAGCGCATGCCCGGCGTGAAGAAGGTCGTGCGCGTCAACGACAGCGCCGTCGCCGTGGTCGCCGACACCTGGTGGCGGGCGAAGAAAGCGCTCGACGCGCTGCCTGTCGAATGGGACTTCGGCGCCAACGCGGGCGTGCAGCAGGCCGGCGTCAACGCCATGCTCAAGGCCGGCCTCGACGCCGAACAGGCGGTGGTGGGCAACAGCCAGGGCGACGCGCGCGCGGCGCTGGCCGGTGCGGCGCGGCGGCTGGAAGCGGTGTACGCCTACCCGCACCAGAACCACGCCACGATGGAACCGATGAACGCCACCGCAAAGTGGACCGCCGAGCGCTGCGAGGTCTGGACACCGACACAGAACGGCGAAGCCGCGCTCGCCGCCGCCGCCGAAGCCGCCGGGCTGCCGCCGGCGCAGTGCGAGGTCTACAAGATCCACCTCGGCGGCGGTTTCGGCCGCCGCGGCGCGGTGCACGACTGGGTGCGCCAGGCGGTATCGATCGCCAGGCAGATGCCCGGCACACCGGTCAAGCTGCTGTGGTCGCGTGAAGAAGACATGACGCACGGGCTGTACCACCCGATCACCCAGTGCAAGCTGAGCGCCGGGATCGACGCGCAGGGCAAGGTCAGCGCGCTGCACATGCGCATCTCGGGGCAGTCGATCCTGGCCGGTATCTTTCCGCAGAACGTTCGCGACGGCCGCGACCCGGTGGTCTTCCAGGGGCTCAACGCCGGCGGCGGCGAGGCCATGATCGGCTACACCTTCCCGCACCTGCTGATCGACCACGCGATGCGCAACCCGCATGTGCCACCCGGCTTCTGGCGCGGCGTGAACCTGAACCAGAACACGATCTACCTCGAGTGTTTCATCGACGAGATCGCCCACGCCACGCAGCAGGACCCGCTGGCGCTGCGGCGCAAGCTGATGGCGCGCCACCCCAAGCACCTGGCGGTGCTCGAAGCCGCCGCCGAGCGCGCCGGCTGGGGCCGCCCGGCACCCGAC
>JACZKT010000024.1 GCA_014859905.1 Rubrivivax sp. | reverse complement strand
GCTGGAGCGCGACCCGGTGCTGGCCGCCAGCCTGGAAGCCACCCGGCTGCGCCTGGGCGGCACCATGGTCCGCGTCGAACGCGCCGACGCCCTGGCCTGGATGGCGCGCTGCGCCCGGGGCCGCTTCGAGCTGATCCTGCTCGACCCGCCCTTCGACGCCGACCTCGCTGCGCCGGCCGCAGCCGTGGCGGCGCCCCTGGTCTGCGAGGGCGGCTTCGTCTACGTCGAATCGGGTCAGCCGCTGGCCGAGCCGCCGCCGGGCCTGGTGCTGCACCGCAGCCTGAAGGCCGGTGCCGTGCACGCTCAGCTCTGGCAGCGCATCGCATGAGCGCGCCGGGCCGTCCCAAGGGCGAATACCGGAGTGCGCAGCACGAAAGTACCCCAAGTGAGCGCGGCTACACTGCCGCCGCCCATGCCACGCATCGAGCCCTGGAGGAATAGGCCGTGACGAAGACCACCCCGATCACCGGTGTCTACCCCGGCACCTTCGACCCGATGACGTTGGGCCACGAAGACCTCATGCGGCGCGCCTCGCGCCTGTTCGACCGCCTGATCCTGGCGGTGGCCGCTGGCCATCACAAGCACACGATGTTCAGCCCCGACGAGCGGCTGGAGATCGCGCGCGAGATCGCTGCGCCCTATCGCAACGTCGAGGTCACCGCCTTTCGCGGCCTGCTGCGCGACTTCGTCGTGGAAAACGGCGGCAGGGTCGTCATCCGCGGCCTGCGTGCGGTGAGCGACTTCGAGTACGAGTTCCAGATGGCGGGCATGAACCGCCAGCTGATGCCCGACGTCGAGATGGTGTTCATGACACCGTCGGACCAGTACCAGTTCGTCAGCGCCACCTTCGTGCGCGAGATTGCCAGTCTCGGCGGTGATGTTTCCAAGTTCGTGGCACCCTCGGTGCTGCGGCGGCTGAAGGAACGCGTCGCCGAACCCGAGAGCTGACACTGCACGCCATGGCCTTGTGGATCACCGACGAGTGCATCAATTGCGATGTCTGCGAGCCCGAGTGCCCGAACCAGGCGATCTCGATGGGCGACGAGATCTACGAGATCGACCCCCGGCGCTGCACCGAGTGCGTGGGCCACTTCGACGAGCCGCAGTGTGTGCAGGTGTGTCCGGTGAGCTGCATCCCGGTCAATCCTTCACACGTCGAGACGAGGGCGCAACTGCTCGCCAAATACCATCGCCTGCAGGCTCAAGGCGCCGCACCTGAGGCTTGTTCACCTCCCGCTTCGTCCTGACACCGTCGACGCGGTGGCCAGCGCCCGATGCGTGCGCCGCCGTGTGCTTGCGGTTCGGCGGCAGGGCCTGGCGCTCACGCTCCAGCCTGTCCTGGCGCAGGCTCTCGGCCAGGCGACGTTCGCGCGCCGCCACCTCGTGGGCTGACTGCACCTCGCCGGCCGTACGGGTGTCGGCCAGCTCGGCCATCTGCAAGGGCTGGCCGTCGGCGCACGGCCGGTCGCTGAAGCTGCGGCCGTCGGTGCCGCAGCGCCAGACGGCCTGTGCCTGCACCTGTGACGCGGCGCCGGCGGCAGCCACCAGCAATGTCAGGATGACGAGCTTGTTCATGGGTCTTCTCCCGGTTCGGCTGCAGGGGGTGGTGCCGGCCGCGGCGGCTTGGGCCGTGGCGGCTGGGCGTGGATGCGGGCCAGCGCCTTGTCCATCTCGCCGGCCATCAGCAGCTCACTGGCCTGCAAGGACTGTTCGATGGCCTTCTCGATCGCCTCGCGGTGCTCGGGTGACGGCCGCTTGAGCACGTAGTTCACGACCTCGGATTTCACGCCCGGGTGGCCGATGCCCAGCCGCAGGCGCCAGAAGTCGAGCGTGCCCAGCATGCCGTGGATGTCCTTCAGCCCGTTGTGCCCGGCGGCGCTGCCGCCGAACTTGAGCTTGGCCTGTCCGGGCAGCAGGTCGAGTTCGTCGTGCGCGACGAGGATCTCCTGCGGCTCGATCTTGTAGAAACGCGCCAGCGTGGCCACCGAAAAGCCGGAACGGTTCATGAAAGTCATGGGTTCGAGCAGCCAGACCGGCCCCGTCGCCGTGTTCACGCGTGCCGCCAGTGCCTGGTAGCCGCGCTCGGGCACCATCCGCGCACCGAGCTTTTCGGCCAGCGCGCCCAGCCACCAGAAACCCGCGTTGTGCCGCGTGGCCTCGTATTCAGCGCCCGGGTTGCCCAGGCCGACGAAGAGTCGAATCATGGGCTTCATTATGGGAGCCGCACAACGAAACAGGCCCCACCGGAGTGGGGCCTGCTGAAGGGTGGAGGCGCGCGGGGGGTGGCCCCCGGAGCTCACTTCTTGTTCTGCTTCTCGGTCTTCTTGGGCTTGGCCTTGGCCTTGTCGGCTGCCACCACCACCACGGGCGCGACTTCCTCTTCCTCGGCCTTGGGCAGCGTCACGGCCACGATCACCGGGTTGAGCGTGCCACGCTTGACGGCCTTGATGCCGTCGGGCAGCTTCAGGTCGCTGACATGCAGGCTGGTGCCCTTGACCAGTCCCGACAGGTCGATGGTCACGAACTCGGGCAGTTGTGCGGCCAGGCACTCGATCTCGAGATCGGTGCGCACGTGGGCGATCAGGCACTTGTCGGTCTTCACTGCCGGCGACAGTTCTTCGCCGGTGAAGTGCAGCGGCACCTTCTTGCGCAGCTTGGTCGTTTCGTCGATGCGCTAGAAGTCCACGTGCAGCACGACGGGCTTGTACGGGTGCATCTGGTAGTCACGCAGCAGCACACCCTCGACCTTGCCGGCCAGCTCCATCTCGAGGATCGACGAGTGGAAGGCTTCCTTCTTGAGCGCGAAGAAGAGCGCGTTGTGGTCGAGCTCGATCATCTTCGGCGCACCGGCACCGTAGACGATGCCCGGCACCTTGCTGGCGTTGCGCAGGCGGCGGCTCGCTCCGGTCCCCTGCAGCGTACGCTCGTAGGCTGTGAAATTCATGTTGGCTCCAAAAGTTGAGGCGCCCGCGACCAGGCTGCCTTGGGGGGTGCAGGCCGAAAGCCTGCGTCTAGGCAAAGAGAAGGGCTCCGCAAGGAGCCCGCCTCTGCATCAGAAGTTACTGTTCTGCTCCGCAAACAGGCTCGTCACCGATTCTCCGTCGCTGATGCGGCGCATGGTCTCGGCAAACAGGAAGGCCACGCTGAGCTGGCGGATCTTCGGGCAAGCCCGGGCCTCGTCGGACAGCGGAATGGTGTTGGTGATCACGACCTCGTCGATCTGCGAAGCCTTGATGCGCTCGACCGCCGGGCCCGAGAACACCGGGTGCGTGCAGTAGGCGTAGACGCTCCTGGCACCGCGCTCCTTGAGCACGTCGGCCGCCTTCACCAGCGTGCCGGCGGTGTCGATCATGTCGTCCATGATGACGCAGTTGCGGCCCTCGATCTCGCCGATGACGTGCATCACCTCGGACACGTTGGCGGTGGGCCGGCGCTTGTCGATGATGGCCAGGTCGCAGTCGAGCTGCTTGGCCAGCGCGCGCGCGCGCACGACACCGCCGACGTCGGGCGAGATCACCACCAGGTTGGGGTAGTCCTTGCTCTTCAGGTCGGACAACAGCACCGGGCTGGCGTAGATGTTGTCGACCGGGATGTCGAAGAAGCCCTGGATCTGGTCGGCGTGCAGGTCCATCGTCAGCACCCGTTCCACGCCCACGGTCTCCAGCAGGTTGGCCACCACTTTGGCGCTGATCGGCACCCGCGTGCTGCGCGGCCGGCGGTCCTGCCGCGCATAGCCGAAATAGGGGATCACGGCAGTGATGCGGCGTGCGCTGGCACGCTTGAGCGCATCGACCATGATCAGCAGCTCCATCACGTTTTCGTTGGTCGGCGTGCAGGTGGGCTGCATGACGAAGACGTCGCGTGCGCGCACGTTCTGGCGGATCTCGACCGTGACCTCGCCGTCGGAGAAGCGCCCCACCATGGCCTTGCCGAGCTCGATGCCCAGGTGCGAGGCGATTTCCTGCGCCAGCACCGGGTTGGCGTTGCCGGTGAAGAGCACGGTGTTGAACAGCACGATGAAATCTCCGTCGGAGCGGCCGGTGGCGCAGCGCCGGCTTCAGGGCAGGATTTGGCAGGGGAGGAAGGACTCGAACCCTCGAATGTCGGAATCAAAATCCGATGCCTTAACCAACTTGGCGACTCCCCTACACAGGTTGCGGCTCGTCGCCGCCACCTTCAGAACCTGTTCAGCCAGCCCACCCCGACAAAGGGTGTCGTTCCAGGCTGCGGCACAAGCGCCCCACCCACCCCGGCGGAAGTTCATCCACCGGGAATGCCGCCTCGGGTGGCACGCCTGCTCCGACTCTTGCAAAGACCGCACTGCCCGAGCCCGTCATGCGGCTGTTGCCGTAACGTGCCTCCAGCCAGCGGGCGGCTTGCGCCACCTCGGCACACCGGTCTTCAGCGGGTGGCTGCAGATCGTTTCGACCGAAACCCTCTGCCCACCCTGCCGGCACACCGATACTGCCAGCCCCCTCAAGAGAGCCTGCAAGTATAACCGTTTCAGTCTCGCGAACCAGGCGCGGATGCTCGAAGACGTCCTTGGTGGCGATCGCCGCGGGGGGCTTGACCACGGCATAACGCGTCGGCGGCAGTGCCAGCGGCGTGAGCCGCTCGCCGATGCCCTCGGCGAAGGCGTTGTGCCCCCCCAGAAAGAAGGGCACGTCGGCGCCCAGGCGCAGCCCGAGCTCTGCCAGACGCTCGGCCGACCAGCCCAGGCCCCACAGCCGGTTCAGCGCCAGCAGCGTGGTCGCTGCGTCGGAACTGCCGCCACCCATGCCGGCGCCCCAGGGCACGGACTTCCTGATCGAGATGTCGGCCCCCAGCGTCGTCCCGCTGGCGTCCTGCAAGGCGCGGGCGGCGCGCAGGCAGAGGTCTTGTGCTGGCAGCGCCAGGCCGAGGTCGTGGCGGGCCAGGGCGCCGTCGCGGCGCCGCTCGAAGTGCAGGGTGTCGGCCCAGTCGATGAGCACGAAGACCGACTGCAGCAGGTGGTAGCCGTCGGCGCGCCGCCCCACCACGTGCAGGAAGAGGTTGAGCTTGGCCGGCGCCGGCACGTCGTAGAGGGCCAGCAGGCTCACGGGGTGGCGTCCCCGTCCAGGCGCACCCGCACGACGACCTCGGGCGGCGTATCGCGCCGGGCTTCGATCCAGCCCTCGGCCTGGCGTGCCAGCAGCACCTGCCAGCCGAGCTGCTCGAAGCCGCTGTCGTGCACGTGGTGCGGTGCCGCCGGCCACGGCCGGCCGGCGACCCAGTCGGGC
>JACZKT010000257.1 GCA_014859905.1 Rubrivivax sp. | reverse complement strand
GTTTCGGGGTGGTCGATGTAGTCCTTGGCGCCGTAGCCGCGCCATCCCGGCGGCAGTTCCATGGCGGCGACCTCGAGCGCCTCGTAGTTCAAGGTCGGCAAGGCATCGCCGCTGCCGGGCCAGGTGGCCAGCGTGCGTTTGAGCCACTGCGCGTCGTCGCGGCGTGGGAAGTCTTCGCGGAAGTGCGCGCCGCGGCTCTCGGTGCGCACCAGTGCGCCGTGCGCCACGCACAGCGCCAGCTTGAGCATCTTCTGCACCCGGTAGGCGGTGACGAGTTCCGGGTTGGCACCGCCGTCGCGGCAGCGCAAGCCGATGTGGCGGCTGCGTTGCAGCAGCACCTGCAACTCGTCGACGGCGCCCTGCAGGTCGGCGCCGCGGCGGAAGATGCCGACCTTGTCGGTCATGATCTCCTGCATGCGCGCCTTCAGCGCCGAAGCGTCCTCGCTGCCGCTGCCGTCGATGAGCGACTTCAGATGCGCCTGCTCGCGCTCCATGAACTCGCGCACCAGGCCCATCGGCACGGTGATCTCGTTGTCGCTGCGGTCGCACCAGTCGGCAATCGACTCGCCGACGATCATGCCGGCCACCACCGTCTCGGCCACCGAGTTGCCACCCAGGCGGTTGAAGCCGTGCATGTCCCAGCACGCCGCCTCGCCGGCGGCAAAGAGACCTTTCAGCGTCGGGCTGTGGCCGTTGGCGTCGGTGCGCACGCCGCCCATCGTGTAGTGCTGCGCCGGGCGCACGGCGATGTAGTCCTTGACCGGGTCGGTGCCCAGGAAGCTCATGCAGATCTCGTAGACCTCACGCAAGTTCTGGCGGATGTGCTTTTCTCCCAGCAGCGTGATGTCCAGCCACAGGTGCTCGCCGTAGCGGCTCCTGACACCCTTGCCGGAGGCGATGTGCTGTTCCATGCGGCGCGAAACGACGTCGCGCGAAGCGAGCTCCTTCTTTTCGGGCTCGTAGTCGGGCATGAAGCGGTGGCCGTCGACGTCCTTGAGCAGCCCGCCGTCGCCGCGGCAGCCCTCGGTGACCAGGATGCCGGCCGGGAAGATGGTGGTGGGGTGGAACTGCACCGCTTCCATGTTGCCCAGGGCTGCGACACCGGTCTCCAGCGCCAGCGCGTGGCCGATGCCCTCGCAGATCACGGCGTTGGTGGTCACGCGGTACAGGCGCCCGGCGCCGCCGGTGGCGATGGCCGTGGCCTTGGCCAGGTAGGCGCTCAGCGAGCCGTCGATGAGGTCGCGCACGATCGCGCCGTAGCAGCGCGTGCCGTCGTGGATCAGCGCCAGTGCCTCGCAGCGCTCGAGCACGGGTATCGAGTCGGCAATGGCCTGATCGGCCACCGCCTGCAGCATGGCGTGGCCGGTGCCGTCGGAGACATGGCAGGTGCGCCACTTCTTGGTGCCGCCGAAGTCGCGCTGGCTGATCAAGCCGTGGGCTTCGTCGCGCTCGGTGATGGTGACACGCTGGCCGTTGATGACGACCTCGCGGTCGCCCTTCTTGACGCGGCTCCAGGGCACACCCCAGGCGGCCAGCTCACGCACGGCCTTGGGCGCGGTGTTGACGAACATGCGCACCACGTTCTGGTCGGCGCCCCAGTCGGAGCCGCGCACGGTGTCCTCGAAGTGCACGTCCTCGCTGTCGCCCTGCCCCTTGATGACGTTGGCCAGGCTGGCCTGCATGCCGCCCTGCGCAGCCTTGGAGTGCGAGCGCTTGGCCGGCACCAGCGACAGCACGATCGCGTCGTGGCCGCGGCGCTTGGCCGCCACCGCCAGGCGCAGCCCGGCCAGGCCGCCGCCGATGACCAGCACGTCGGTATGGATGACTTTCATTTCGCCGGCTCCTGCGGTTGCACCCAGGCCGGGGTGTAGCGTTCACCGACGCGGTCGCGGTGTTCGTAGCCGATCTTCATGTAGGCGGCCAGCGTGAGCAGCCCCAGCACCAGGAAGAAGGCCGTCAGGGCCCACTTGGCGGTCTTCAGGCGCTTGCGGCCGGCTTCGGCGTCGGCGCCCTGCAGCCAGCCCCACTTCACGGCCAGCCGGTACAGACCGATGCCGCCGTGCAGTTCCACGGCCAGCAGCAGCACCAGGTACAGCGGCCACCAGCTCGCGCTCCACACCCGGTCGGCCGAGCCATAAGGCCCGATGGCACCCGGATGCATCAGCATCTGGAACAGGTGTGGCGCGGCCAGGAAGAAGAGCGCGAAGCCGGTCACCACCTGCACCCACCACAGCGTGGTGTCTTCGTGCTTGAGCAAGGCGCGGTGGCTGGTGAATGTGCGGTACTGGCGGTAGGAGGCCGGGAACTTGCGCAGCGCCAGGAAGGCGTGCAGCACGAACACGGCGGCGATGCCGCCGACGACGAAGGACACCAGGACCGGGTACGAGCGGTCGAAGAAGAAATAGCCCTCGAAAGCCTTCGTCACCGACCACATGAAGTCCTTGCTCACCAGGATGGTCGAGACGAAGAACATGTGGCCCCACATGAAGAGCCCCAGCAGCAGCCCGCTGAGGCTTTGCGCCAGGTCCATGCGCGCGGGCCAGTGGCTCTTGCCGGGTCGGGCGCGTAGCCCGACGCCCGCGATCACGTCAGTCGGTGTGTGCATGCGACGGCTCTCCGTTCATGGTGTCGATAGGGCGCGAACAGCCCGAGCGCGAGTGTCCGCCCGCCGACCCGTTCCGGGTCTTGTCACAGGTCAAGGCCTGGTCAAAGACACAGCGGCACGGGGCGTCTCAATGCCCGCCCTGCGTGTAGTCGGCATACAGCGGCTCGTACATCTGAGCGCGCACGTGGGCCAGCAGGTCGGGCGGTCGTGGCACGCCGGCCAGCTTGCGTTCGAACGCAACCTGCGCCACCGCCGCGGCGATGTACGCCGAAACCTCGCGCACCCGCGCCAGCGGCGGGTACAGGCTGCCCTGCGCCAGGTCTTCGGGCGCCACCTGCGCGCACAGCGCGTGCACGGCAGCCATGAACATCTCGTCGCTGACACGGCTCGCCTTGGCGGCGATCACCCCCAGCCCGACACCCGGGAAGATATAGGAGTTGTTGCACTGCCGCGGCACGAAGCGGCGGCCGTCACGCACGACCGGCCCGAACGGGCTGCCCGACGCGAACAGCGCCTGACCGCCGCTCCAGCGGTAGGCCTGCTCGGCCGTGCACTCGGACCTGGAGGTGGGGTTGGACAGCGCGAAGACGATCGGCCGCTCGTTGATTGCGGCCATCTCACCGACCACCTCCTCGGTGAAGGCACCGGCGCTGGCGGCCACGCCGATGATCGCCGTCGGCCGCAAGGCGCGCACCGCATCGGCAAAGCCGGCCACGGCCGCATGCGGGTGGGCATAGGGCCACTTGTGTTCGACGAGATCGCTGCGGCCGGCCTGCACCAGGCCGCGGGAGTCAAACAGCCAGCAGCGCGCACGTGCCGCCGCCGCGTCCACACCTTGGCCGACCATGGCTGCCACCGCCAGGTCGGCGATGCCGGTGGCGGCCTCGCCTGCGCCCAGGAAGAGCAAGGTCTGCTCGGCGAGCCGGCCGTCGTTGACACGAAGCGCGCTCACGATGCCGGCCAGTGCCACCGCCGCCGTGCCCTGGATGTCGTCGTTGAAGGTGCAGATGCGGTCGCGCCACTTGCGCAGCAGGCGGAAGGCATTCTGGTTGGCGAAGTCCTCGAACTGCACCACCACGCCGGGGAAGACCTTCTGCGTGGCGGCGATGAACTCGTCGAGCAGCGCGTCGTAGGCCTCGCCGCGCACGCGCTGGCGCGGCAGGCCGATGTACAGCGGGTCCTCCAGCAGTTCGGCGTTGTTGGTGCCGACGTCCAGCATCACCGGCAGGCACCGCCGCGGGTGCACGCCGGCGCAGGCCGTGTACAGCGAGAGCTTGCCCACCGGGATGCCCATGCCGTTGGCGCCCTGGTCGCCCAGGCCCAGGATGCGCTCGCCGTCGGTGACAACGATCATCGCGACGTCGGGATGCGGCCAGTTGCGCAATACGCTCTCGACACGCCCGAGGTCCTCGATGCTGACGAACAGGCCGCGCGGGCGCTGGAAGATGTGGCCGAACTGCTGGCAGGCCAGACCCACGGTGGGGGTGTAGATGACCGGCATCATCTCGTCGGGGTTGTCGACCACGACGCGGTAGAACAGCGTCTCGTTGCGGTCGTGCAGTGCGGCGAGGTTGATGTACTTTTCCAGGTCGCTGGGCTTGCGGCGGAAGTTCTCCAGCACACGCCTGACCTGGTCGGCCTGGGTAGTGATGCGCGGCGGCAGCAGGCCGCGCAGGCCAAGCACGTCACGCTCCCTGGCGCTGAAGGCCGTGCCCTTGTTCAGCAGCGGCTCGCGCAGCAAGGCAGTGCCCCGGGGCAGTCCAGCGGCCCCCGCGGTGTCTTCTCCTGCATTCATGGCTGGTCTCCTCCAGCCAGGAATGCTAGGCGGACGCGCCGCGGACGTTCAGTTTTTGACGACTTCGTTGATCTCGATCATGAGACCGTTGGCCGAGGGGCCGACCGGCGCCGACTGCCCGGTCAGGTCGCCCGCGCTGGGCACCGCCTGCCCGCTCTTGCTCACGCGGGCGCTGACCACGACCTGGGGGAACAACGACAGCTTGGACCCCGGCGACATGGCCATGCTGTCGTCGAGCACGAACTCGGCCGGCAGATCCCTGACCTGCTTGCGCAGGATGGCCAGCGGCATGCGCGAGCCCTCGGCCGGGCGGGCGTAGATGAACACGGCGTCGGTGGGGGCTGCCATCACGGCCAATGCAGGTGCCAGGCGCACGGTGCCGCGC
>JACZKT010000256.1 GCA_014859905.1 Rubrivivax sp. | reverse complement strand
CCGGCCAGTTGCTGTCGTAGACGACCGTCTGCTATGTGGCCACCTGCTGGCCAACATTGGCTGCACAAAGGCTCGTAGCAGAGACACCCGCTGCACAACGTCGTGACCCGTATGCCGTGGCCAGGTCCAATTGAATGTCGGGCGACTTAGGTCAAGGCTGCTCAGAATTCCCAGCCTTCGCGCTCCATAAAGCCTTCAAGGTCGAGGTACGGAATCTTGAAGTGCTCGCAGATGTTTGGCACCCTGACGGCGTTCGGCTTGAGCCGTTCCATCGTCACGACGGTGCCGCCGATGGCATAGGCGCGGGACACGATGAACGCGTCCGCGTTGCGGCCGCCCTTGAAGAGCTTTTGCCTTTCGATGTTGGCCTGGAAGTGCGCCACCGAATAGATTTGCCCGACGAAGGCACCTTCCTTGGCGTCGGGTGTAGCGAAGAGCTTTTCATTAGCCGCGGCCCATTCAGTATCGGCGCCAGGCACGCCGTCGTGTAGCTCGTGATAGGCCTCGCGCGTCGACGTGATCTTGCCATCCGCAACGAGCTGGTCGAACGCTTTCCACAGCGAGACAAAGCGCTTGCGGTAGTAGTTCTTGTGCAGGTTGGAAATGACGTTTGTGTCCAGCACGTACATCAGAGGCCTCCCCCCGCAAATTTCTCGGCGAAGGTCGGCAAGTTCTTCGGTTTGAGGTTCAGGTACTCGGCGAGTTGCCCACGGTCAAAGCGATGCTGGTAGTACCTCGTGAAAGCCAGGTCGATGTAGCGCTGGCCCAGGTAAGCGTGCTGGCTGTTGTAGTAGTTGCCCGATGACTCGGCGTCCTTGGGCTTCATCTGCGCGGCCCATTCCTTGGCAGCCGCGCCGTACTCGTCGGCGTCGATCAAGCCACGGTCGAGGAACTTCCGATAGACCACCTCGCGGCTCACGCTGAAATAGCCAGCGAACTGCGTAGCAAGCTGCCGGCCGATCTTGGCGCCGGTGAGCATCTTGTCGAGGACGTCGTCGGGCACCAGGACACGAGCGGCCAAGCCGTTGCAGATGATCTCGATCTTCTGCTCGGCACTGCCCAGGTGCTCTATGAAATGGTCATCGGACAGGTCAACACCGCTCGTTTGGAAAAGCAGGTGTCCCAGCTCGTGGAAGAGCGTAAAGATCTGCCGCGTCTTTGCCGAGCTGTTGTTGATGTAGATGACCGGGAACTCGTCGTCGTACAGGCAGAAGCCGAAGTAGTTGGGCGCGCGGAAAGCGTCCTTGAAGACGTACACGCCAGCCTTCGTCGCAAACACCTCGCGCCACTTCTCCAGCGCCTCTTCGACGCTCTTCCAGCTTGCTTGTTCTTCGATGCTCACGCCAAGATAGGCACGCACGTCGGCGGCGATTTTGTCGAGGGAGGCGTTCGGGGAAAACTTGAGGTCGGCCGAGATCACGCGGCCTGCAGGGTTCTTCGAGTCGTTTAGCTCGGCTAAGTTGAGCTGCATTGCCTGGCCACGTCGCAGGAAGAAGCGCACCGTGCGCGGAATGGCGGCGAAGTCCTCGGCCGTGAGCGTGCGGAACGACTGTTCGATCGGCGGCACCGCAGGCGGCTTCGGGAAGAAGAAGACGGCGACGGGGATCTTGAACCGCTCGGCCATCTGTTCTACCTGGACATAGGTCGGCAGCGCCTCCCCTGCTTCCCAAGCGGCGATCTTCTTGAAATGACGGACGGCATCGTCCATCGAATATCCGGCACGCTCACGCGCCCACCGCACTACGGTGGGGGTGATCGGCAAGCCTTCCTTTACCTCGGCCATATCAGCGACCTTCGCGCAGCTCTACGGAGACGGGGACGTTGTGCTTCCTGAAAAGATCCTGCAGCGCTTCTGCTAGGCAATCCTTGACGTTGTATCCCGTCTTGGCCTGGACCATGCGCAGCGACGCCTTCACCTCTGCCGGGAAGTAGGCTGAAATATTGACCTCACCCGCTTTGTGAACCTGACGGGGCTTGGGCGCGTCCGTGGGCATAGAGGCTGAGGCGTCATGCCCGCCCGTGGCAGCCTTCGTTGCCATCGTCGCCCTAGATCTCGTCCCCTCAGTCGAGTTGAGGGACTGCTGCGATCCTTGTCTTGCCACGCCTACTCTGCCTTGAGATGTTGAGAGATTGAGAGACTACACCTTATCGATCTCAGCGTGGGGGTTCTCTTGGGAGCGAGCGCCAAAGTCGGAAAAGTGATGACGGCAAAGCACCGGCTGTAGCTGAGCCGGGCTTCGGTTCAGCTCTCGGGAGGGCTGCCCAAGAGGCCGATTGACTTCAGCGGATTTGCGACTTGAGTCCGCCGCCTAAAGAACCGGACGAACAGGCCTGGCCGGATCGAGTGTCCGCACTCAGTGTTTACCCTGAACAGGCAGTCCCGGCCAGGAGCGGCTATTGACAGTGCAGCCGAGAAGCGGACACCGGGAGGCCTGAGGCCAAGGTTGGTGTGGCGGCGGGTGCGACGGGGCTGACGGCCTTGTTGTTCGGGTGAGCGCGATGTCCGATCGGGGCCAAGTCCGTCCGTGGCGTCGCTGGATGCACGATTGGCGGCAGATTGGCTCATCAGCGGAGTACAAAACCGAAGGTCCACTTCCGCAGGTCGCGAAGGTCTGGAGCGGGTCGTGAAGCGCCGTCCGCCCTGGCTCCCGACAGCCGGTACCGTGACCGCCAAACCGGGCGCCAACTCGCTCTCAGAGTAGTTGCCTGCGCGCATCGCTCAATAAGTACAGAACAGAGCAGCGCACCACACTAGCGCAACAGGCGCGGGATCATCCGGCCGAGCATGTTGTCCTTGCGCACGAAGTAATGGAACAGCGCCGCGGCCACGTGCACGGCGATCAGCACGACGAGCCCGATCGCCAGGGCCATGTGGACGGCGAAGGCTGCGCTGGCGGCGGCCTTGTCGGGCGCCACGATGCCTGGAAGCTTGACCAGGCCGAAGATGTCGAGCGCCGGGAACAGCGAGATGCCGACGTAGCCCGCCACCGGCGTGGCGACCAGCAGGAGGTACAGCCCCCAGTGGTTGGCGTGGCTCGCGACCTTCTGCCAGGGCTCGAGCGTCGGTTCGTCGGGCGGCGCGCCGCGCGTGAGTCGGTAGACGAGCCGCCAGAACACGACGATCAGGATCGTGGCCCCGATGACCTTGTGGCCGCCATAAAGCGCGCCAGTCAGCTTGTCCCAGACGTTCAACGTGTTGCCGCGATACGCCATGGTGAGCCCGACCGGCACCTGGATGGCGACGAGCGCCACGGTGATCCAGTGCAGCGCGCGTGCCGTCCGGCTGTAGGCTCTGACCGTCCGGTTCTCCGGTGCCGTTTTCATCCCGATTCCCCCACGCCTGTTCGGTATACGACGTCGACGCTCCGGCCGCAAGCCCGGCCTGACGCGCGACGAGCTCGACATCGAAGCCTGCTGAGCATAGGAATTTCAAACCCCCTGTCCATGGTCCCACGCCGAGTTGCTTCAGGCAGTCCAGGGTGGGCAATGTCAGCCCTCGGTTGACGAATGGAGGCTCTGATTGACGTCTCGGGGTCGACTCGCACAGCCGACGATCTTGGGCAGCAGTCGCTCGACCCTCCAGTGAGTTGCTTTGTCACTGTCTCGCAATGCGTGGGCCGACGAGGCCGAAGGCTGCACCTTGTGGGTCGCGCGCTTGGAGGCTGTACTCACCGCCGGGGATTTCGTGCGGGCCGTCGAGCACCTGCCCGCCGCCTGCCTTGATCTTCTCCATCGCCGCATCGATGTCCCCGACCCCGATGTAGAAGATCCAGCGCGGCGCCTGGCCCGCGTGGCTGCGCATCAATGCGCCGATGTTGACCCCGTTGGCGGCTAGGAACTGATAGTCGCCCATCTCGCCCATCTCGCCCATCGGCATCGAGCCGACAGCTTCCCAGCCGAAGCGCGCCTTGTAGAAATCGAGCGCCTTGCCATCGTCCTTCGCGGCGATCTCGTTCCAGCGCACGTGGCGCGCGTCGGCAACGCGGAACACGGTGCTGAGACCATCGACCGCGCCGCGCATCACGTACAGCGGCACGCCGTCCGGATCGGCGAGCATCGCCATCCGCCCGACGTTCGGAATGTCCATTGCGGGCATCTGCACGGTGCCGCCCGCCGCAGTCCAGTCGACGACCGCGGCGTCGACGTCGGGCACCGCGACGTAGCCGAGCCAGACCGGCTTCGCGCCGGGCATCTGGTCGTTGATCTGCATCAAGCCGCCCGCCTGGCCGTCACCACCGTCGAGGATGCGGTAGTCCATTCCCGGCTGGCCGCTGTCGCTTGCCTTCCAGCCGACGACGTTGCCGTAGAAGCGCTGCGCGGCATCGGCGTCACGCGCCAGCAACTCGTACCAGATGAAATCGCCCTTCGGGTTGCCCATCTCACTTCTCCAGCGTCACGGCCCGGGTGAACCCGCCAAAAATCATCCGCTTGCCGTCGAACGGCATGTCCATGCCCTCGAGCAGCTTCATGCGCTCATCCCTCGTCATCTCTTCGTGCGCCGCGTCGCACGCTTCGCGCGACGGCCACTCCAGGAAGGCGAACACGATCTTCTCGTGCTGCTCAGCCTTCACGGCGCGGCGAAAGTCGGTGATCTTGCCATCCTGCACATCATCGCCCCAGGCTTCGACGATGCGCAGCGCACCGTAGTCCTTAAGCATCACCCATACGTCTCCGGCCATCTTGCGATAGTCCTCGCGCTTGCTGGCGGGCACCGGAATGACGAAGCCCTGGACGTAGCTGTCGGTGGCCTCATTGCCTTGCTCGACGATCGGCTCGAAGCCGCCGTAGATCATGCGCTTGCCGTCGAACGGCATGGGATTCCTCGCCGGGTCGATGCGCGCGTCGTTCTTGCTCAGTTCGTCCATCCGGCCCATCACGCCGTCGCGCGTCGCCTTGTCGGGCCACTCGATCCACGAGAACACCACCGTCTCGTCTTCCCGGGCGGCAACCGCGCGTTGGAAATCGGTGGTCTTGCCTGTGGGCACGTCCGCGCCCCAGCATTCGACCAACCGCGTGGCGCCGTGATCGATGAACGCGCTGTCGCCCTCGATGGCATGGGCGATGAACTCTTGCTTGTTCGCGGTCGGGACCGCGATCACGAAGCCGTCGATGTAGGTCATGCTGTCACTCCAGGTCCGGGGCACTGCAGGGCTCCGATCCATCACATCGCGCGCGGCTGGGGGCGCAACGGAACCCAACTTCCCGCCGCTGAACCGCTACGTCTTCGCCGACTTTTTTGCCGCCCTCTTCGCGGCCTCGAGCGCCTCCGCCTTCTTTGCCGCCTTCTCCGCTCGCGAGATGTGCGGCTTGGCCGCCTTCGCAGTCTTGGGTGCCTTCTCCCGGTGCGTTTTCGGTGCCTGTGGCTCCTTCGGCGCCTTGGCTTCCCTCACGATCCTTGAGGCCTTGGGCTTGGGCTGCAGCGCCTGCGCCCGACGAGTCGCCTGCGTTTCCCTGAGGATGCGGCGCTCCTCCATTAGCGCACGCTCCTGGTCGGACGGCGCATCGTCGGCGCCGTGCGAATGAATGCGGCTCACCATCGCGCGGTGCAGCTTCGCGCCACTTTTCTCGATCTGGCGGTGCAGGGATGCAATACGGATCGGCATGACGGACTCCTGCGGGCTGAAGCGGAACGGTCAATGTAGGCCAGTCCAAACCGAACATCAACTTCGAGACGTGGGGCACGCCCCGTCGCGGCGGTTCCCCTGGACCTATATCCTCAATTCGGCTTGGCGCTTTCGCGCCGGTCGACCTACGACAGCTCTGGGGCGATCATTCTGGCCGAATGACCGGCAGCACAGGGTCGGCAGCGACCGGTTGCCGCCAGTGGGAGCGGTCGTTGGCCGGACTCGTCGTCGAGTCGCTGGGCCGCCTATGCGTCCCACCGTCGCCAAACGTCAAGTTCCGAGGTACAGCGGACGGCCGCCCGAGGAACTGGCCAACGTCAGGTATCGGCGCACGCCGACATTCGCCGGCCAAATCCGAACGGCAGCAGACAGTCTTTATGCGAAGAGACCAGTTATGGCAAGTTCTCAGATGACGTAGGCCAGCAAGCAGCGGCAGCGCTCGCGATCTGTGGGGCGCCGACGCACAGCACTGGACATAAATCGGTTGCGGGTGCAGTACCGACGGCTCCACCACTGGAGATCGTCATGACCGTGATCCCTGAACTGCACCCGATCCTGGAGACCTGGCTGCTCGAAGGCCCGCTGTCCGCCCAAATCCCGGCCTACGTCAATCGGCTGGAGCGCGGCCGGTATGCTGCCCAGTCGCGCCAGCGCTGCCTGAGCGCCGTGGCGCACTTCGCCCACTGGATGTCGATGTGCTCCATGCCGGCGCGCATGATCGACGAGGGCTGCGTCGAGCAATTTCTTCGCTGCCACCTGCCTCGCTGCGACTGCCCGCGCTGTGCACCGCGCACGCCCAGCGATGCGCATGGGGCGATGGTCCCGATGCTCGAGATCCTGCGTGTCGAGGGCGTGATCGCGAGGCCTCCCGCGCCGTCCGGGCCCATTGCTGATGAGCTGCGCCGCTACGACGCCCACATGCTTGACGCATGCGGTTTGGCCGCCGGAACGCGTAGAGGTCGGCTTCGCATCGTCGAACGGCTTCTCAAGGCCAAGTTCGCCACTCGTCCCGTCGTAGTCAGTGAACTTCGGACCGACGACATACGGCAGTTCATCGCCGACCAACTCGATGCCCTGGGCACCACCAGCAACGCCATCTCGATCGCCTGGGCGCTGCGCGCGTACCTGCGCTACCGCGCAAGCCTTGGCGACGCTGTGCAACGCCTGCTGGCAGTCATCATGTCGCCCGCGCACTGGAGCATGGCGAGATTGCCACGAGGGCTCACACCGGAGGAGGTGGATCGGCTGCTGAGTTCGTTCACCCCGGCGCTTCCTTCGTCTCGCCGCGGCTACGCCGTCGTGCGGCTGGCGCTGGATCTTGGACTGCGCGGCATCGAGATCAGCCGACTGCAACTGGCCGACATCGACTGGCGTGAAGGCACCGTCACGCTCAAGGGCACGAAGCCGCGCCGCCAGGAGCTCTTGCCTCTGCCGACGATCACCGGCCAGGCCCTGGAGGCGTACCTCCGGCACGAACGACCTAAGACCAGCGATACCGCGGTGTTCGTGCGCCGCGTCGCGCCCCACGACCAGCCTGTCGGCGTCGACGCCATTCGCAGCATCTTTCGCGAAGCCTTCCGGCGAGCGGGCATCCCGCATGGCCGCGGTCATGCCCTGCGGCACACCTTGGCCTGCCGGATCATCAACCACGGCGGCTCGATCAAGGAAGTGGCCGATGTACTGCGCCACCGCTCGCTGGACACCGCGATGATCTATGCCAAGGTTGACCATGGAGCGCTGTCCGGCGTCGCCCTGCCGTGGCCAGGGAGTCCGGCATGAGCGCCGAGCTCAGCCTGCAGGCCAGGGTCGAGCAGTACCTGGCTGAGCGACGCCGGGCGGGCTTCGAACTCAGCACGATGGGGCGCGGTCTTGCGAGCTTGGCCAGATATGTCCAGGCCACGGGGCACTTCGGGCCGCTGACTGCCGATCTGATGGCAGCCTGGGCGCGCCATGCCAAGAGTGGGCATGGTGATCGCGCCACCTCGGCCCGTCGGCTGAAGATGCTGCGGCCATTCACCCGTTGGCTACGGCAGTTCGAACCTGCCACCGAAGTGCCCGACGAAGCCATCTTCGGTGCCGTGCCCGGCCGCATGACACCGCACGTCTACCGCGAGGGCGAGATCGTCGAATTGCTGGCCGCAGCCCGGCAGATCGGTCCCCCTGGCGGACTACGTCCGTTGGTGATGGAGACGCTGTTCGGTCTGATCGCCTGCACCGGGCTGCGCATTTCCGAGGCGCTGGATCTGCTCGATGGCGATGTCGATCTTCAGACCGGCGAGCTGACGATCCGCCACAGCAAGTTCGGCAAGTCTCGGCGGGTGCCGCTGCATCCGAGCGCCGTGCAGGCTCTGGCGCGCTACCACGCGCAACGCTCCCGGCATGTGCGCAGCACGCCCGAGTCGCCGTTCTTCGTCTCCAGCCGAGGGCGTCTGTTGGGTCACCCCATCGGGGGCCGCCAAGTCCACCGCATCTTCGAGCAGCTGCGACGACAACTCGGCTGGGTCGATCGCGGCAGCCATGGCACCCCACGCATTCACGATCTGCGTCACAGCTTCGCCGTACGGCGGCTGGTGCTGTGGCATGAGCAGGGCGTGGACATGAGCCAGCGGATGCTGGCGTTGTCGACCTACCTCGGCCACGTCAAGGTCTCCAACACCTACTGGTACCTCACCGGCGTGCCGGAGCTGATGGGACTGATCGGTCAGCGCTTCGAACGCTTTGCCGATCCCGGGGAGAACAGCGATGAGTAGGTTCTCGACTCCGCGAACCGCACCGAGCTTCGCTGCCCTGGTGCAGTCGTTCTTCACCGAGTACCTGACACAGCAGCGGGCGATGAGCCCGCGAACGGTGGCGACCTACCGCGATGCGTTCGTGCTGTTCCTGGACTTCGCGACGGTGCGGCTGCACAAGCAGCCCACGACGATGGGCCTACAGGACATCACCCCGGCGCTGATCCTGGCCTTCCTCGATCACCTGGAACGAGATCGCGGCAACTCCGTTCGCACTCGCAACGCCAGGCTGGCAGCGCTGCGGGCATTCATGAAGTTTGCCGGCCACCGTGATGTCGGCGCGCTGCACATCGTCGAGCAGGCACTGGGCGTGCCGAAGAAGCACTTCGAGCGGCCGATGCTCGGCTTCTTGGCGCGCGCGGAGATGCTGGCGATCATCGGCAAGCCAGGGCCGAGCTGGACCAGCCAGCGCGATCATCTACTGCTGCACATGCTCTACAACACCGGCGCGCGGGTGTCGGAGGTCATCGGTATACGCTTGGCCGATGTCGCGCTCGACGGCGCAGCCTGCGTCCACTTGCATGGCAAGGGGCGCAAGCAGCGGACGCTGCCGCTGTGGCGATCGACGGTAAGGGCGGTACGGGCTTGGCTGAGGGTGAACCCAGAACTGGTGTCGACATCGGCGCTGCTGCCCAACCGGGACGGTCAACCGATGACGCGCTCCAACGCCGCTCAGCGGCTCGCGCTGGCCGTGGCGGCGGCAACACCGGCGATGCCGAGCCTGCGGGATCGGCGCATCTCCCCGCACACTGTGAGACACACGACTGCCATGCATCTGCTGCAGTCCGGCGAACGGATTGACGAGGTCGCCCTGTGGCTGGGTCATGAGAGCCCGACGACGACTCACCAATACACGCAGGCCGACCTCGCGACGAAGGAGAAGGCGCTGGCCAAGCTGCAGGACCCCAACACCGCCGTCAAGCGCTTCAAGGCCACCGACTCGCTTCTGGAGTTCCTGAAGACGCTGTGATTATGAGAAGGACCGGAGCGCGTCGAACGCCCTGCATACGAGGTGATCTACGCGCTCTGGAACGTCGAACTTTCCATAACTGGTCTCTTCGCATAAAGACTGGGTGCTGTCACTGAGGTCCGGCGGGCGAGTGTCGGCGGTGGCCTGAACCTGCCATTCGACCTTCAGCCCGGCGGATGACCGCAGTGCCCAGGAACCTGCCGGACGTTAGCGCCTAGAACGGCGGCCCGAACACGCGTAGCAAGGGTGACTGCGTACGCAGCTTCCAACGGCAGCCAACTGGCGGTACCGACCCTCAGCAGCCGGCGATGACTTTCTCAGCGGACGACCGGTCTACTTTGGAACTTGACCTTCGCAGACGCGGCAGCGAAGGTCAGGGACTGCGACAGCGGTCATGCGCAGGTGGCAATCACCGACCTGGCCAAGGTGCCGGCTGAGCGAGGGCCTCCGAAGGTTCCGAACTCACGCTGCCGACCTATGGCAGCTGCCCGTGCAACAAGAAACCGGTCACTCCAGGGTCGAAGAGTGCCGCCGGCGGTTGCGGGTGCCGTGAGAGCCAGGCACATGCGCGCTCGCCGACCTGACACCCGTCGCTGAAGACGCCTGCACCAGTTCATTCAAGATGCCGCAGTGTTCTGCTTCGCGGACATCAACGCATTGCTCGCGCAGCGCCTTCAATTGCTTCTCCAGCTGGCGCAACTCGCGAATGCGGGTGGCGACATGGCCGATGTGTTCATCCAGCAGCGCATTGACCTCGCCGCACTCGGCTTGCGGCTCGTCCTTGAACCGCAGCAGCACACGGATCTCGTCCAGCGTCATGTCCAGCGACCGGCAATGGCGCACGAAGGCCAGCCGTTCGACATGCTCGGGCCCATAGATGCGGTAGTTGCCTTCGCTACGAGGCGCCTGTGGCAACAGGCCCTCACGTTCGTAGTAGCGGATGGTCTCGACCTGGGTCTGCGCCGCCAGCGCCAGTTCACCGATCTTCATGACCGTGCCCCTTCTTCAGCTTGCCGCCCTGGGCTGCAGGGCAATGATCGCCATGCCGACAAGGCAGATGCCTCCACCGACAAGGTCCCATCGAGTCGGGACCACACCGTCGACGCGCCACAGCCAAATCAGTGCGACGACCACATAGACACCTCCGTAGGCCGCGTAGGTGCGGCCTGCGGCGCTGGGATGCAGTGTCAACAGCCACGCGAACGCCGCGAGGGACGCAGCCGCCGGCAGCAGCCACCAGACCGGACGACCCTGCGTCAGCACCAGCCAGGGCAGATAGCACCCGACGATCTCGGCTGTCGCGGTGACGAAGAACAGTCCTGTGACGCGAAGGAAGTCGAACATGGATCGAGGCTCTCGGCGTGCCTTGCATGGCGGCCTACGCCTTGCAGCATAGCCGCTTGACTCTGGAGCCGCTACAGGGTTTCCAATGCTCGCATCGACACCCCGAAAGCCCCTCGTGAGCGACTCCTGCTGCAGTCACGGCTGCGTCACCGCTGCGGCCAGCCAGAGCCCGCGCTACCGCCGCTTGCTGTGGGCCGCGCTGCTCATCAACATCACCATGTTCGGGGTCGAGCTGGCCGGTGGCCTGCAGGCCGGATCGGTGTCGCTGCTGGCCGATGCTGTGGACTTCTTCGGCGACGCGGCCAACTACGGCATCTCTCTGCTGGTGCTGGGCATGGCGCTGACCTGGCGGGCGCGGGCTGCCCTCCTCAAGGGCCTGAGCATGGGCGCCTTCGGCATCTTCGTCCTCGGCCGTGCCGCGTGGTCGGCCGCCGCCGGCACCGTGCCCGAACCGGTGACGATGGGTGCCATCGGCGCCCTGGCACTGCTGGCCAATGTGTCGGTCGCCGCGATGCTCTACGCCTGGCGCGAGGGCGACGCCAACATGCGCTCGGTGTGGCTGTGCAGCCGCAACGACGCGATCGGCAACCTGGCGGTGATGACCGCGGCGGTGGGCGTCTTCGGTACCGGCAGCGGCTGGCCCGATCTGGCCGTCGCCGCGGTCATGGGCGTGCTGGCGCTGACCGCCGCGCACTCGGTCATCCAGCAGGCCCGGGCCGAGCTTCGCGCCGTGCCGGCGCACGCCTAACAGGAGTGACATCATCGCCGACGCAACGCACCGCTTGCCGGTGGCATGACCAAGCCCCTGCGCGCCGTCAACGCCGATGCCACCTGCTGCCATCGCATCGGCAAGAGCTATCGCCCCAAGCTGACCGGCACGCCGGCGGCGGTTCCGACCGATGCCGTCGAAGCCGATGCCAAACGCTTCGAGGCCGACCCAGCGTCGCTGACCCTGTACGTGCTGCGCCGCCGCTGGGGAGATGCCAGCATGGTGGCGCCCGTGACCTTGGACGGCGCGGCCGGCGTGGTCACCATTCCCGAGTCTTTGGCGCGCGTGCGCCTGAAGCCGGGGGCACATCGCTTGTCTGCGCAATGGGAAGGTCGGACCGTGGACATCAGTGTCCAGGGCCGGGCCGGGGAACTGCGCGTCGTCGAACTCGTTGGCTCCGGCTGGGCCTGGGGAACGAGCTTCAGCTGGGAAGCATTTCAGGCCGATGAGGTCAAATCGCGGGCGCAAGCCTCGAAGCTCGTGGCTGATCTCGACCTTCGGCGATGAAACGAATCGATTCCCGACACTTGGCCCCAACGTGACGTCTACGATCCGAAACTCCCTGGTCCACCCCGGAGTCGCCGCGGCGCTGGCTGCGGCGGCGCTGTTTGGTGCCGGCACGCCGATGGCCAAGCAGTTGCTGGGCACCGTGGATCCCTGGCTGCTCGCCGGGCTGCTGTACCTGGGCTCCGGCGTCGGCCTGGCGCTGTGGCGGCTGCTCAGCCGCGCTGCGCCCGTGAAGCTGCCGGCCGATCAACGGGTCTGGCTCGCTGGCGCGGTGGTCGCGGGCGGAGTCCTGGGCCCGCTGCTGCTGATGTTCGGCTTGTCTCGCATGCCCGCGTCGGGCGCATCCCTGCTGCTGAATGCGGAGGGCGTGTTCACGGCCTTGCTGGCCTGGTTTGCCTTCAAGGAGAACTTCGACCGGCGCATTGCACTCGGGATGGTGGCCATCGTCGCTGGCGCCCTGGTGTTGAGCTGGCCCGGCGAGGCGCACATTGGTGAGGCCTGGCCGGCACTGGCCGTGCTGAGCGCCTGTGCGGCCTGGGCGGTCGACAACAACCTGACCCGCAAAGTGGCGCTCGCCGACGCAACGTGGATCGCGTCGATCAAGGGGCTGGTCGCGGGCAGCGTGAACCTGGCACTCGGGCTGGCCATCGGCGCGTCCTTGCCGCCAGTGCCCTGGCTGGCCGGGGCATTGCTCCTCGGACTGGTGGCCTACGGCATCAGCCTGACCCTGTTCGTCGTGGCGCTGCGGCACCTCGGCACAGCGCGCACAGGCGCGTACTTTTCGGTGGCACCCTTCTTCGGCGCAGCGCTCGCGGTGTCCTGGCTTGGCGAGCCAGTCACGCCGGGTCTGCTGCTGGCGGGCGCCTTGATGGCCGCGGGCGTGTGGCTGCATCTGACCGAGAAGCATGCCCACGCGCACGCCCACCGTGCCGAGGAGCACGACCATGAGCACGAACACGACGTGCACCACCAGCACGAGCATGCAGAGGGTCCCGTGGCTGGCCGCCACTCGCACCCGCATCGGCACGAACCCCTGACCCACGCGCATGCGCACTTCCCTGACGCGCACCATCGGCACGGCCACTGAATCTGCGGGCGCCCCAAGCTTTTGGCTCAGGCCGCGCCCCAGTCCCCAGAATCGACGACATGAGCTTGTCCCGGCACCCAGTCTTTCCACTCGCGCTGCAGCCTTGTGTCTCCCGGCTCGAGCTTGGTGCGACGCAGCACCTCTTCAGGGCTGGTACGCCACCGCGGTACATCCACTTCGTAGAAGAAGGGGCTGTGCGCCTGGTGCGGCACGGCCGCCAGGGCGAGGAGGTAGTGCTTCACGACGCCCGCCCTGGCGAGTTCCTGGCCGAAGCCTCACTCGACAGCTCGCGCTACCACTGCGACGCGGTCGCGTCCCAGCCGAGCGTGGTCCTGCGGGCCGCGAAGGCCGACTTCCAGCGTTTGCTGGCGGACGACCTCGATTTCGCGCGGTCCTGGATGGCGCTGCTGGCAGCGCAACTGCGCACGGCGCGGGCCCGCGTCGAACGTCTGTCGTTGCGGAGCGCAGACGAACGCATCCGGCACCTGCTGCTGTCCGAGGGCCGGGGCTCGCGCTGCGAACTGGAGATCACGGGCTCGCTCAAGGACCTCGCGCGCAGGCTGGGCCTGACGCACGAATCGCTGTACCGGACCCTGGCCAGGATGCAGAAGGACGGGGTCATCGCCCGCGAGGAATCGAGGCTGCGACTGGCGAAAGACGAAGATCCTGGGCGTATGACTTGAATCATATGCACCGCCACTGCCCTCCCGGCAACATGCAGGCATGAAAAGTCATCGTTCCGGGCCTTCGAGGCCCATGAAGTTCTTGGCTGCAGCCCTGGTGGCCATCTTGGCTGGCTGCGCCGCGCCTTCGGGTGAGCATGCGGCACATGTCCATCAACCGAGCCAGGCCGCAGTCATCCACACGGCACCGGCCGCCGATACACGCGTGATGGTCCAGTTTCCCGAGATGCTGCGCACGCACACCCTGGCCAACATGCGGGATCACCTTCTGGCGTTGGCCGAGATCCAGGATCAGTTGGCGCGTGGTGCCTATGACCGGGCCAGCGACATTGCCGAGCAGCGGCTGGGCATGTCGTCGCTCGGCCTGCACGGCGCGCACGATGTGGCGAAGTTCATGCCCCAGGGCATGCAGGCCGCCGGCACGGCCATGCACCGCAGTGCGAGCCAGTTCGCCATCGTGGCCAAGGATGCGTCCGTGACCGGTGACCTCAAAGGAAGCATCGCCGCGCTTGCGAGGGTGTCGCAGACTTGCGTGGCCTGCCACGCGGCATATCGCATCCAGTAGTGGCGCGTGTGCACAGGCACAGGCACAGGCACAGGCACAGGCGCTGAGCCGTCGCACTCGGTGGTGAGGTCGAGTTCAGGTCATGGGACAACGCCAGGCAGGTCTTCGAAGTGACCTGCCGCAGGGCCGCTGTGGTGCTCGCAATCGTCCATGCCGGGCAGCAAGCCAGTTGCTTGCCAAACATCGGTTTAGCGACCGATGTCGCCGGCCACAGCGACGAACGAGCCCAGCGGCAGCGCTGAAGGCACGCTGCGCTCCAGTGCACGTGCGACCTTGGACCCTGACGGCAAAAAGACGCCGTATCGGTACTGCAAGTTGCAGACCGGCAGAAATCGCAGAACGTTGTCGATCTCGGCCCGTGTGTGCCAATGGGCACCTTGGTAGGCGCCGCTTCCGCCATGGCGGCCCTTGCCGAGCCAGAGCAGGCTGTGGCGGTTGAGCAGGCCCAGCACGAAGCGGCGGCGGCTGGTGCGAACGATCTCGGCCAGAGCTCGCGGCCACTGGTCGACGAAGCAGAGCGCGGTGACGGACAACACGGCGTCGAACGCTGCGTCAGCGAACGGCAGCTCGGTCGCATCGCCGTGAACGTAGCTCACGCACCCGGCGCTGTGTCGACCGGCAAAGGCCAAGGCCTCGGCATCGCGGTCGAGCCCGACCACTTGTGCGCCGTCACCCGCCACACGCCGGGCGAACCAGCCGGTGCCACAACCAACATCGAGGACGGTATCGCCAGGCTGCATAGCCAGCAGGCTTCGGACCAAACCGTATTCCGCGTTGCCGATCCACCGGCCACGCGGCGTGTCGTACCACGCGTCGTATTGCTCGGGGGTCACCGCGTGTGCATCTGCCGCCAGGCGCAAGCCAGGGCGTCGGCCGCGCGCTCGACTTCGTCCAGCGTGGTCCCGCGGCCGACCGACAGCCGCACGGCCCCAGCTGCCCGTGCCGCGTCCGTACCCATCGCCGCCAGCACCCCGCTCACCGCATCGCGCTCGGAGTGACAGGCCGACCCGACCGACGCCGCGACGACGTCGGCCGCTTCGCCAAGCATCGCGCGTCCGCTCACGCCAGGAAACGAGACGTGCAGCGTGTTGGGCAGTCGGTGTTCGGGGTGGCCGTTGAGACGCAGATCCGGGATGGCCGACAGCAGGTGCTGATGCAGGTGGTCGCGCACTGCGCGCAAGTGGTCCGATGCGGCGGGCAGCAAACGCTTGGCCAGGGCGGCTGCGGCACCGAGCGCGACGACGCCAGCGACGTTCTCGGTGCCTGGCCGCAGGCCGTGCTCCTGTTCGGCACCATGCAGCACCGGCCGGATGGGCGTGCCTGCGCGCACGTACAAGGCTCCAACACCCTTGGGTGCGTAGAACTTGTGGCCGGCGAGCGTCAGCAGATCGACGCCGAGCTCGTCGACATTCAGCGGCAGCTTGCCGGCGGACTGTGAGGCGTCAGTATGCAGCAGGATGCCTCGTTCGCGCGCCATGCCGGCGATCTCGCGGATGGGTTGTAATGTGCCCACCTCGTTGTTGGCGTGCATCACCGAGACAAGCATGGTCTTCCCGGTGATGGCCTTGCGCACATCATCAGGGTTCACCATTCCGTGACCGTCCACCGGCAGGTATGTGACGTCGGTCCCTCTCTTCTGCAGGAAGTTGCACGTCTCCAGCACGGCATGGTGCTCGATGGCGGTGGTGATGATGTGGTTGCGCCGCGTGTCTGCGGCGAAGGCCACGCCTTTCAGGGCCGCGTTGTCGGCCTCGGTTCCTCCACCTGTGAAGACAATCTCGTCGTCACGTGCGCCAATCAGGGCGGCGACCCTGGCTCTCGCCTCGGCTATCGCCGCTCTGGACTCGCGTCCGTAGGAATAGATGCTTGAGGCATTGCCGAAGGCCTCCGTGAAGAACGGCGTCATCGCCGCGAGGACGTCCGGGTGTGTCGGCGTCGTCGCCGCATAGTCAAGGTACGTTCGTTGCATCAGCATTGACCCCCAGTCTTCAGTCAGCGTACTGTCCGGGCTCTGCCCGGACCCGAATTCACGTGACATTCTACGTCTCTCAGGGCCATTCTGCACACGGATTGCCCCCCTCCACGTCCGTTCTCATCGGATGCCGT
>JACZKT010000255.1 GCA_014859905.1 Rubrivivax sp. | reverse complement strand
TCGTCGGCGAGCTTGCCACCCCCGGCCGCCCACCGGCAGCTGTGGCGCAGACCGTCAGCCGCGGTCTGGCCGAGATCGACGCCGGCGCGGCCAATCTGTCGGCCTGGCGCTCGCGCGCCGGCGAGACGCTGAACCGTCTCGACGCCCTGGGCTCGCGGCTGTCGCAGGACAAGCTCGATGCGCAGCAGGCGCGCTCCGAGGCCGAGGATCTGGACATGGTGCAGGCCATTTCGGACTTCCAGAACCGCCAGACCGGCTACGAGGCGGCCCTGAAGACCTATTCGATGGTGCAGCGCATGTCCTTGTTCGACTACCTCCGTTGACGGCGCTGCCGCCTGCCGCGCAGCCAGGCGCTGCACGAGGGCGCGCACAATTGCCGGCAAGCACGCAGCACCGTGGCTCAAGTTGGGGCCGAACTGGCCGAAACTCCAGGTTCTGGCCATGGTTCGGTCGGCGCGGCGTGGACGCTCCCAGCCGCGACGGCCTGCCTGCAGCCTCAGCCCTCGGGAGATCATGATGCGTGCGCCTGTCGACAGCCCGAAAGTCCCTCGCTTGCAGGGTCGGGTCGCCATCGGCGTGCCACGTCGCGCTTGCCGGCCGGCACCACGCCGCGCCACCGCCATGGCCGCTGCGTACCATCGCTGCCCATGAATGCCGAATTCCCGCGCTCAGACGCGCCGGCCGCCGCGCTGGATGAAGCGTCGCTGGCTCGCTTGCGCGAACTCGACCCCGATGGTGTCCACGGTGTCGTGAACCGGGTGCTGGCGGCCTACGAGACATCGCTGAACCGCCTGCTCGGGCAACTGCGCAGCGAGACCTGCGCGGGGGACGCGGCGCTGGTCGCCGGCATCGCGCACACGCTCAAGTCCTCTTCTGCCAGTGTCGGGGCGCTGGCGCTGGCGGCCAGTTGCGCCGACATCGAGCGCCGGCTGCGCGCCGGTGCCGCGGGCGACCTGCGCGCCGATGTACAGCGCCTGCTGGCCGAAGGCGAAGCCGCCCTGCGCGCGGTCGGTGCCGTGCTGCGGCCTTGATGCCTGTTCGACGATGATCGCTGGGTACCCCTCCGTCGACGCCGGCCTGCCGGCCCAGCCCGAGGTGCTGCTCGTCGACGACGACGATGTCAGCCTGCTGCTCACCGAGCTGGCGCTGCGCGAGCGCGGCTTCAAGCTGATCTGTGCCTCCGGCGGCGTGCAGGCGCTGGCCCTGCTGCAAGATCACACGCCCGACATCGTCGTCCTCGACGCCCTGATGCCGGGGCTGGATGGCTTCGAAACCTGCCGCGCCTTGCGCCGCCTGTCCGGTCACGAAAACATGCCGGTGCTGATGCTGACCGGCCTGGATGACGACGCCTCCATCACCCGCGCCTACCAGGCCGGTGCCACCGACTTCTTCGTCAAGTGCACGCAATGGAGCCTGCTTGCCGGGCGCCTGCAGTACCTGCTGCGCGCCTCGCGTACCCGCCTCGAGCTCGAGCGCAGCAAGTCCAAGCTGGCACGCGCCCAGGATCTGGCGCGCATGGGCAGCTTCGACTGGTGGCGGGCCGAGCATGGCAGGCCCGGCGGCCTGCTGATGGCGCCCGAGGCGCTGCGCGTGTTCGGCTGCGGACCGCACGAACCGGTGTCGCTGCGCATGCTGTTGCGCATGGTGCCGCAGGACGAGCGCCTGAGTTTCCTGCGTCAGCTGCACGAGGCGCTGCGGCATGCCTCCGTGGTGGCCACCGACGTGCCCATCGTGCTGCTCGACGGCCGCCAGCGCATCATCCACGTCGAGGCCGAGCCCGAGTTCAACGAACACGGCCATGGCATCGGCTACACCGGCATCGTGCAGGACGTGACCGAGCGCCGCGTCGCCGAAGACAAGATCCGCCAGCTGGCCAACTTCGACGCCCTCACCGGCCTGCCGAACCGGCGCCAGCTCATCTGGCGCGCCGAGCGCGCGCTGGAACAGGCGCGCCGCCTGGGCCACCAGTTCGCGCTGCTGCTGATCGACCTGGACCGCTTCAAGGTCATCAACGACACGCTCGGCCACGGCGCCGGCGACGAGGCACTGGTGGAGGTGGGTCGCCGCCTGCGCGCCTGTGTGCGCCACAGCGACCAGCTCATGGAGGGTGCGCTCGAGGCCGCCGGTGTGCGTTCGCACCGCGCGCTCGAGGCCATCGGCCGCCTGGGCGGCGACGAGTTCGTTGCGCTGCTGCCGGAGGTGGCGAGCGAGGTCGACGCCGCGCGTGTCGCCGAGCGCGTGCTGGAGGCGCTGCGCGAGCCGATCTTCGTCGGCGGCCAGGAGTGTTTCGTCACCGCCAGTGTCGGCGTCGCGCTGTATCCGCGCGACGGCGCTTCGGTGGTCGACCTGCTGCGCAATTCCGACGTCGCCATGTACTCGGTCAAGGTGCAGGGCAAGAACGCGTCGGCCATCTACAGCCCGCAACTGGCCGGCCGCGGGCGCGAGAAGCTGGAGCTCGAAACGGCGTTGCACAAGGCCATCGAGCGCGATGAACTGGTGCTGCACTACCAGCCCAAGATCGACGTGCGCGCCTCGCGCATGGTGGGCGCCGAAGCGCTGATGCGCTGGCAGCGCTGCGGCCGGCTGGTGCCGCCGGCGGACTTCATCCCGCTGGCCGAGGACACCGGGCTCATCGTGCCACTGTCGGAGTGGGCGCTGCGCGAGAGCGCCAGGCAGGCCAGCGCATGGCAGCAGGCCTTCGGCTTTGCCGATTCGATCGCCGTCAACCTGCCGAGCCGGCTGTTCGAGCGCAGCGACCTCGTCGAGCACATCCACCAGTGCGTCACGGCAGTGAGCGTGCCGCACCGCATGATCCAGCTCGAGATCACCGAGGACAACCTGATGAAGGAGCTGCAGAACGTGATTCCGTCGCTGCACCGGCTCAACGAGATCGGCGTCGAGATCTCGATCGACGATTTCGGCACCGGCTACTCCTCGCTGGCCTACCTGACCACGCTGCCGATCTCCGAGCTCAAGATCGACCGCAGTTTCGTGCGCGACCTCGGCATCACGCCGCAGAGCTCGGCGGTGGTCACGGCCATCATTGCCCTGGCACGTTCGCTGGGTTTGCGGGTGATTGCCGAAGGCGTGGAAACGCTGCGCCAGATGGAGGTGCTGCACCGCCTGGGCTGCGGCCTGATGCAGGGCTTTCTGTTCAGCCGCGCCTTGCCGCCCGACGAACTGCAGCGCTGGCTTGAAAACACCGTGTTGCCACGCAAGGCGCCCTGGATCGGGCCGGCGGGCGGCAACGAACCCGGTGTGGACGCCGCGCGTGCCGCCGGCGGCCGGCTCTGAGCATGTTGGAAACGCAGCGCGTCGCCCCTTCGCCGGCGGTTCTGGCCCGTGGTGCGCTGCGCCGGCTGGCGCAGATGCACCTCGAGCCGACCCCCGAAAACTACGCCCGCGCTTACGCCGAGGAGGCCGGCCAGCCGGCCCCTGTGGTGGATCCGCGCGCCCAGGCCGGGGCCTGGGCGGCGCTGGTCGAGCGGCTGGCCAGGAACCTGGAACGTCGCGGCGTCCAGTGGACCGCGGCGCGGCGCAAGGAAAGCCTGCGCCGCCTCTTCGAGAGCAGTCGCAGCGATGCATCGCGCCTGCTGCAGCGGCTGCAGGTGTTGATGACGGCGTGGGACGACGACGTGCCGGCAGACGCCGCAGACACGGGTTTCGACGACCCGCTGGTGGAGCCGGCGGCGCCGTCGGCCGCCAACTCTGCCGCTGACGCGGCCGCCTGGATGGCCTTGCTTGCCGTCCTGGAGAGCACCGTGCGCGCGGCCCTGCCGGCCGACGAGCCCCGCGCAGCCGAACTG
>JACZKT010000023.1 GCA_014859905.1 Rubrivivax sp. | reverse complement strand
GGACATCACCGCCCTCAAACAGGCCGAAAGCGCGCTCGCCCAGGCTCGTGACGCCGCCCTCGAATCGGCCCAGATCAAGGCGGAATTCCTCGCCAACATGAGCCACGAAATCCGCACCCCCATGAACTGCATCATGGGCATGACCGGATTGCTGCTCGACACCCCCCTCACCACCGAACAACACGACTTCGCCGAAACCATCCGCGCCAGTGCCGACGTGGCCGTCGGGCGCATGACACAGAACGCCGACTACCTGGCGTCGACCTTGACCCCCGGCCTGGCAGCCACCGTGCCGGCACTGCCCGCGGCGTCACTGGACGGGCGCGTCGACACCTTCAACGGCAGCGTCAAGCTCACGGCCGCCCCGATCGACGGTCTGCGCCTGAACGCGAGCTACGCCAGGGATGCGCGCGACAACCGCACCGCCATCCAGAGCTATCCGATGGTGGCGACAGACATGTTCCTCGACCCGGCAACGCGCAGCAATGCGCCGTTCGACAGCACGCAGGACCGGTTCAAGCTCAGCGCCGACTACCGCGGCCCTGGCACCGCGAAGCTGAGCGCCGGCGTCGAACAGGACAACCGTCAGCGCTCCTACCAGGAGGTCGTGAACACCCGTGAGACGACGCTCTGGGGCCGCCTGGGCATGCAGGCGAGCGACGACGTGTCCTTGTCGCTCAAGCTCGCGCATGCCCGGCGCAGCCACTCCACCTACGGCGTCTCGTACTGGTTCGGTTCGCCGGAGAACCCGCTGCTGCGCAAGTACTACCTGGCCGCACGCCAGCGCAGCAGCGCCGGCCTGCGCGCCGATGTCGCGCTGGGCGAGGACATGAGCCTGGGCCTCGACGCCGACATCGCCGTCGACGACTACACCGAGTCCACCGTCGGCCTCACTTACGGGCGCAACGCGGGCATCGGCGCCGACCTGTCGGCCGCTATCGGCGAAAAGACCCAACTGCAGGCGTTCGTGCGCAGCGACCGCATGCACTCGCGGCAAGCCGGCAGTGAGCAGGCGGGGCAGCCCGACTGGTGGGCGCGCAACAGGGACACCAGCGACGTGGTGGGCGTGGGCGTCCGGTACGCTGCCATCGCCGACAAGCTCGACCTCGGCACCGACCTCACCGTCACCCGGTCACGCAGCGACGTCGAAGTCGAGACCCTGGCTGCGTACCCGCTATTCCCCAGCGCCACGACGAGGATGGACAGCCTCAAGTTCTTCGGCACCTACCGCCTGCGCGAGAACCTGTCGCTCACCGGCAGCGTCTGGCACGAACGCTATCGCTCGCACGACTGGCGGCTCGACGGCGTGCTGCCGGCAACGCTGCCGAACCTGCTCAGTCTCGGCGTGCAGCCGCCGCAGTACAGCGTCAACGTCGTGCGGGTGGCGCTGCGCTACGGCTTTTAGGGCACCATCCGCGCGACCTCGGCACCGAAGTCCTCGACCCGATCCCAGTTGGTGAACTCGACCACCGCGTCGCGGTCGGTGGGGCCTTTGGTCATCCACATGATGAAGCGGATCATGGTGCGGTCGAGCGTGCCGTAGCGCGGGTAGTCGATCTTGCCCGCGAACACGGCCAGCCGCTGCGGCTTCCAGGCAATGCTGCGCAGGAACTTGAGCAGGTAGGGGTTGGCTTCGGGCTTGTCCTTGCCCGGCTTGCGCGCCACCACGTTGACCGAGAAGAAGGCGTTCGGCCTGGCTTCCAGCGCCGCCTGGTGGCGGGCGATGAAGGCGCCGACCTCGGGCTTGTGCTTGCCGTAGCGGATGCTGGCGCCGATGACCACGGCGTCGCAGCGCTGCAGGTCGTCCGCGGTGCCGTCGGCCAGCGCCTTGACGGTGACGTGGGGCCCCGCAGCTTCGACCACGCTGCGCAGCCGCTCGCAGATGCGCACCGTCTGGCCGTCGGTGGTGGAATACAGGATCAGCAGATGGCTCATGGCAGTCTCAGGATGCCGCGCCGGCCGGCAGCAGGGATTCGGCCACGAGTTCGGCGATGTCCTTGTTGGCCACCTCCGCCTCGCGGCCCAGCGCCTTGAGGCCGTCGCCGATCATCACCGCGCAGTAAGGGCAGGCGGTGGCGATGACCTGGGGCCGGGCTTGCAGCGCCTGCTCGGTGCGTGCGACGTTGATGCGCGTGCCGATGGTCTCTTCCAGCCACATGCGCGCGCCGCCGGCGCCGCAGCACATGGCCTTTTCGCGTTGCAGTTCGAACGCCAGCGGCGTGTCCCTGGACAGCAGCCGGATGACCTGCCGCGGGGCCTCGTACTCGCCATTGTGGCGGCCCAGGTAACAGGGGTCGTGAAAGATCACGCGTTCGAACGACGGTGCCAGCGCGATGCGCCGCTCGGCCAGCAGGCGCGCTATCGTCTGCGTGTGGTGCTCCAGCTCGTAGTGGCCGCCGAAGGCGGGGTATTCGTTCTTCAGCGAGTTGAAGGCATGCGGGTCGCAGGTGACGATGCGCTTGACGCCGCGGCCGTTCAGAGTGCTCACCAGCGTGGTGGCCAGTTGCTGGAACAGCATCTCGTTGCCGGCGCGGCGCACGCATTCGCCCGTCGACGTCTCGGCGTCGCCCAGGATCGCGAAGCGCACGCCGGCAGCGCGCAGGATGGCGACGAAGGCGCGCGCGATCTTCTGCCCGCGCGGGTCGAAAGACTGCGCCGAGCCGACGTAGAACAGCACGTCGACTTGCGCGGCCTGCGCGGCGTCGGTGAGGTGCGGCAGATCGAGGTCGCGCGCCCAGTCGGCGCGTGTCTGCGAAGGCAGCCCCCAGGGGTTGCTCTGCGACTCGTAGGCCTCGAAGACCGGCTTGAGCTCGTGCGGAAACTCGCCGTCCATCATCACCCGGTGCTGGCGCAGCTTGTAGAACTTGGACAGGTGCTCCAGTTCGATCGGGCAGGCGGCCTCGCAATAGCCGCAGGTGGTGCAGGCCCACAGCGTCTCTTCGCTGATCACCGGTCCCACCAGCGGCGGCAGCGGGTCCTCGGCATCGACGGCGGGGGCCGGGGCCAGCAGCAGATCGCGCTGCTCCACGAGGTGGTGCTTGAGGCTGTCGTTGACCCACTTCAGCGACAGCGGCTTGCCGGTCAGGAAGGTGGGGCAGGCGTCCTTGCAGCGGCCGCACTCGGTGCAGGTGAAGGCGTCCAGGCCGTCCTTCCACGACAGGTCGCGCGCCGTGCGCACGCCGACGCGCAGGTCGCCGGCGTCGGCGTCGTCGGACATCATCTTCTCGAGGTCCACGGCAGGCACGACATTCGTCGGCCCGCCACGGCGGAAGAAGAGGGTGGGCAGCGCGGTGGCGATGTGGAAGTGCTCGCCCGTGGGCAGGAGGGCGAGGAAGAAGAACACGGTCGCCAGCTGGACCCAGTAGCTCAGCTGGTAGCCGGCCTGCAGCACCGCCGTGGGCCAGCCGGCGAGGGCGGATGCGAGTGCGCTGCCGGCGAAGGCAAAGCCGCGTTCATGCGCGATGCCGGCGTCGGTGGCCGAGAACAGCGCGAAGCGGAAACCGTCGTAGGCGAGGTCGGTGAGCATGATCACCGTGATCAACACCAGCACCAGCAGGGCCTCGCGGTTGCGCTCCAGGCGGCGTGGGCGCTGCACGTAGCGGCGCCAGAAGGCGTAGCCCAGCGCCGCCAGCACGGCCAGCTCGACGCCGTCCTTGAGCGCCGCGAACAGGCCGCCGGCCAGGCCGGGGTAGACGAAGGGTTCGTGGTAACCGATGGCGATGAGTTGCACCTTGCGCAGCAGCAGGGCCATGAAACCGAGGAAGATCACCGCGTGCATCAGCCCCGGCTTCCAGTCGCGCGCGATCATGCGCTGCTGCAGGAAGCCGTTGACGAGCACGGCCTTGAGCCGCGCCGCCGGGTGGTCCCAGCGCACCTCGGGCTGCAGGCGCACGACGATGGCCAGCTTGCGCCAGGCCAGCCAGGCGAAGCCGGCAAGGCCGGCCAGCATCAGAAGCGTGATTCCCAGTGGGCTCATGGAGCTGGGGCGGGGCGCACCGGGCTGGCTGTCAGCGCCGGCCAGGCTGCTCGGCAGCCCGCCCGTGCCCCGTCTGGTGGGATGCGGCCATCATCTGTAGGTCTCGATTGGTGTCCGGCAGCGCCGGCATGTTGAACCGGATCACATCCACCCGGGATCGCTGGTGAATCTACGACAACGGCCCTCGGATCCGTTGACCGGCATCAACACCACCGTGCAAGCTGCTGCCCGCCCCCCGCGCGCGGGCTGCCGGCAGTCGCGCCGAAGTTTGATGTGCATCAAATCCACCGCGACCTTTGGTCGCCGGTTTGTGGGTCTGCAGCAACGGCGCCGGCCCTGCTGGCGGCCCTGCGGCCGCTGCCCGAAGACGAAGAGGGAAGGACGAGAAGACAAAACGCCGGCGAATGCCGGCGTTCTCGTTGGCAGGTGGACGCAATTACAGCGACAGGATCCACTTCACCACGGCCTGGACCTCTTCGGGCTTGGCCTTCATCTCCGGGTGGTCGCCTTTCGGGTTGTTGATCGACTTGAGGATGGTCGCTTCGGCATCGGCCTTGCCCTTGTACTGGGCGGCGGTTTCCTTGAAGCCCGGGGCACCCTTCTTCTTCTTGTCCATGTCGTGGCACTTCGCGCAGCCGGCGCTCTTGGCCAGGTCGGGTGATGCTTGCGCCATGCCGGCCGACAGCACGGCAGCAGCGACGATGGCAGACATCAGAACGGCTTTCATTTGAACTCCTGTAATGTTGCACGGCCTCGTAACGGTTGCGGGGCGCTGGCCAGACGCAGTGCCCCTGACTGCGAGCACCACGAAATGTTAGCGCAGCCTGTGCCGCCAGCCGAGCCAGTCCACTCACCCGGCCAACGGTCTTTATTGCGGTCGCGGACGTGAAAACGCCGGCGTGAGCCGGCGTCGTTACGGAGCATCAAGAGCCGCTACAGCGTCAGGATCCACTTGATCATGGTTTTCGTGTCATCGGCGCTGGCCTTCATCTCAGGGTGGTCCCCCTTGGGGTCGGTGATGGCCTTGAAGATCGTCGCGTCGGCACCGGCCTTGCCCTTGTACTTCACGGCGCTCTCCTTGAAGGACGGGCCTTTCTTCTTCTTCTCGATGTCGTGGCACTTCACGCAGCCGGCGCTCTTGGACAGTTCGGGTGACGCTTGCACCAAACCGGCCGACAGGACAGCAGCAGCGACGATGGCAGACATCAGAACGGCTTTCATTTGAACTCCTGAAATGTTGCACGGCCTCGCAACGGTTGCGGGCCCTTGGCCAGAGGCGGTGCCCGTGATTACGGACACCGGGAAATGGTAACGCAGCCTGGGTAACGCAGCCTGTGCCACGACCCGACACGGTTCACTCACTGGGCCGTCGCCCCGTCGGGGTCGCGGACGTGGATATCCCGGCTAGGACTGGCGCGGACTGCGACCCTCGATGACTCGTTACAGCGTCAGAATCCACTTGATCATGGTCTTGACGTCTTCGGGCTTGGCCTTCTGCTCCGGATGATCGCCATTCGGGTCGGTGATGGTCTTGAACATCACCGCCTCGGCGTCGGCCGTGCCCTTGAATTTCTTGGCGCTTGCCTGGAAGGAAGGTCCCTTCTTCTTCTTCTCGATGTCGTGGCACTTCACGCACCCGGCGCTCTTGGCCAGATCGGGCGAAGCCTGCACCGTGCCCGCAGACAAGACACCTGCGGCAAGAATGGCGGACAGAAGGATGGTCTTCATGGATGCTCCAAATGAACCCTGACGGTCGCGCAAACTCGCGCGCTAGCGGTTGTATAGGTCAACGGCGATAACCACAACGTGATCATGCTAACGCAGGCACAGCAGCCCGGTTGACAAGACGCCGACGCCGGAGTCAGGACCTCGCCACGGATTCAGCCCGTGTACGAAGGAGCCGCCCGAAGGTGGCCCGTCGCGCAATACCAGCAGGTGCGCTCAGCAGCCGCCCTTCTTTTCCTTCTTCGGGGCCTTCTTGTCGACCTTCATTTCGGCCTTCTTTTCGTTCTTCTGGACCGCCGAGGCCGCGGAGGCCGCGGCGACAGCAGATTTGGCGGCCTGCGCATAGACAGGCAACTGCACGAGAGCGAAGGCGCCCAGGACCAAAGCAGGAAGCAACTTGTTCATCGACATTTCCTTTCAGGCGGGTGGCGAGTCTGGATACCCTACCTAGCATATAACGCGTGGGTGCAGCCTGGGTTGACAGCCGTGAGA
>JACZKT010000254.1 GCA_014859905.1 Rubrivivax sp. | reverse complement strand
TGTCGGTATTGTCGGCCTCGACGCTCATGTTGGCGGCATAGAACTCGGCCGTGCAGTGCACCTTGATCCACGCCGTGTGGTAGGCCAGCAGCGAGTAGGCGGCAGCGTGGCTCTTGTTGAAGCCGTAGCCGGCGAACTTCTCCATCAGGTCGAAGACCTCGTCGGCCTTCGCGGCACCGATGCCCTGTTTCGCCGCGCCTTCGCGGAAGACGGCGCGGTGCTGGGCCATCTCCTCGGCCTTCTTCTTGCCCATCGCGCGGCGCAGCAGGTCGGCGCCACCGAGCGAGTAGCGGCCGAGCAGGCGCGCGGCCTCCATCACCTGCTCCTGGTAGACGAAGATGCCGTAGGTCTCGGCCAGCACCGGTTCCAGCAGCGGGTGCGGGTAGACCACCTCCTCACGGCCGTTCTTGCGTGCACAGAAGCTCGGGATGTTCTCCATCGGCCCCGGGCGGAACATCGCATTCAGCGCGATGAGGTCCTCCAGCCGGCTCGGCCGCGCGTCGCGCAGCATGCCCTGCATGCCACGGCTTTCGAACTGGAACACCGATTCCGTGAGGCCGTCGCTGAAGAGCTTGTAGACACGCGCGTCGTCCAGCGGCAGCGCTTCGTAGCTGAAGTCGGCACGGCCCGGCCGGCGCGCGCGGATGGTGTCCTTGGCCTGCTCCAGGATGGTCAGCGTGGCCAGGCCCAGGAAGTCGAACTTGACGAGGCCGATGGCCTCGACGTCGTCCTTGTCGAACTGGCTCACCGCGCTGTCGCTTCCCGGCTGCTGGTACAGCGGGCAGAAGTCGGTGATCTTGCCCGGCGCGATGAGCACGCCGCCGGCGTGCATGCCGACGTTGCGCACCAGGCCTTCGACGCGCGTGGCCAGCGCCAGCAGTTCGGCCACTTCCTCCTCGGCGGCCTCGCGCTGCTCGAGCTCGGGCACTTCCCTGCGCACGTAGACGAGCCCGGGGTCGGGGTTCTCGGGCACCGGTGCCAGCGTGTAGGTCTTGCCCGGCAGCCCCGGTACCAGCTTGACGACGCTGTCGACATGGCCGAAACCCATGCCCAGCACACGGCCCACGTCGCGCAGCGCCGCCTTGCTGGCCAGGGTGCCGAAGGTGGCGATCTGGCTCACCGCGTCGCGGCCGTACTTGGCCTTGACGTAGTCGATGACGCGGTCGCGGTTGGCCTGGCAGAAGTCGATGTCGAAGTCGGGCATCGACACCCGGTCGGGGTTCAGGAAGCGTTCGAACAGCAGGCCGTAGCGCAGCGGGTCGAGGTCGGTGATGAACAGCGCGTAGGCCACCAGCGACCCGGCGCCGGAACCGCGCCCCGGGCCCACCGGGCAGCCGTGGTCCTTGGCCCAGACGATGAAGTCCGAGACGATGAGGAAGTAGCCCGGGAAGCCCATCTGGACGATGGTCTCGATCTCGAATTCGAGCCGCTGCGCGTAGCGCGGCCTCTCGGCGTCGCGCCGCGCCGCGTCGGGGTACAGCGCCCCCAGCCGGCGTTCGAGCCCTTGGAGCGAAGCCTCGCGGAAGTAGGTCGCGATCGGTAGGCCGTTCGGGGTCGGGAAGTCGGGTAGCTGCGGTTTGTCCAGCACCAAGCTCAGGTTGCAGCGGCGTGCGATCTGCAACGTGTTGGCCAGCGCCGACGGCAGGTCGGCGAACAGCTGCGCCATCTGTTGCTGCGTCTTGAAGCACTGCTCGCGCGTGAAACGCTTGTTGCGCCGCGGGTTGGCCAGCGTCTCGCCTTCGGCGATGCACACGCGCGCCTCGTGGGCGTCGAAGTCGTCGGGCTCGAGGAACTGCACCGGATGCGTGGCCACCACCGGCAGGCCCAGGCGCGCGGCCAGCGGCACGGCGGCGCGCACATGAGCTTCGTTGCCTGGCAGGCCGGCGCGCTGCAGCTCGAGATAGAAGCGCTGCGGGAACAGCGCCGCCAGGCGCTGTGCCACGTCTTCGGCACGTGCCATGTCACCGGCCAGCAGCGCTGCTCCCACCGCGCCGTGGTCGGCGCCCGACAGCGCGATGAGCCCGTCTCCGAGTTCGGCGAGCCACTCCCACTTGACCCAGGCCTGCGTGCGCTGGGCGTTGTGCACCCAGGCCCGCGCCAGCAATTCACACAGGTTGAGGTAGCCGCGCCTGTCCTGTACCAGCAGCAGCAGCCGGCTGGCGTTTTTGTCGCCGCCGCCGGCAGCGGCCAGCGGCTCCATCCAGACATCGGCGCCGATCAGCGGCTTGATGCCCGCGCCACGGCAGGCCTTGTAGAACTTGATGGTGCCGAAGAGGTTGCCCAGGTCGGTGATGGCCAGCGCCGGCATGTCGTCGGCGCGGGCCGCGGCCGCGGCGGCGTGGATACGCAGTGTGCCGTCGACGACGGAGTATTCGGTGTGCGTACGCAGGTGGATGAAGGGCATACGGGCATTCTATGGAGACACTCCGGGCAGCAGCCGCTGCCGCATCTCTGGAAGAATCGGCTCACCCGTCTGCAGGAGCCCGCCCATGACCATCGCCACCCATGTACTGCACCGCCAGTTCGCACACCCGCTGCCGGTGGCCGTGGGCGCGCGCGGCATGGAGATCTTCGACAGCGCAGGCCGCGCCTACATCGACGCCTCGGGCGGCGCCGCCGTGTCCTGCCTGGGCCACGGCCACCCCGACGTGCTGGCCGCCATGCACGCGCAGATCGACCGCCTGGCCTACGCGCACACCAGCTTCTTCACCACCGAGGTCGCCGAGACCCTGGCCGACCTTCTGGTCGCCACCGCACCGGCCGGCATGAGCCACGCCTACTTCGTCAGCGGCGGCTCGGAGGCCATGGAGGCGGCGCTGAAGATGGCGCGCCAGTACTGCGTCGAGATCGGCCAGCCGCAGCGCACGCGCTTCATCGCGCGCCGCCAGTCCTACCACGGCAACACCCTTGGCGCGCTGGCGGTGGGCGGCAATGAGTGGCGGCGCCGCCAGTTCGCACCGCTGCTGATCGAGGTGACGCACGTCTCGCCCTGCTACGAGTACCGCGACCGCCGCGCCGACGAGAGCGCGCAGCAGTATGGCCAGCGCCTGGTGCAGGAGCTGGCCGACGCCATCGACACGCTCGGCGGCGACAAGGTCATCGCCTTCGTCGCCGAGACCGTCGTCGGCGCCACCGCCGGCGCGCTGACGCCGGTGCCCGGCTACCTGCAGGGCGTGCGCGAGTTGTGCACGCGGCATGGCATCCTGCTCATCCTGGACGAGGTGATGTGCGGCATGGGCCGCACGGGCACGCTGCACGCCTGCGAACAGGAAGGCGTGGTGCCCGACCTGATGGCCATCGCCAAGGGCCTGGGCGGCGGCTACCAGCCCATCGGCGCGGTGCTGGCGCAGGGCAGGATCGTCGAGGCCTTCGCCCAGGGCAGCGGCCTGTTCCAGCACGGCCACACCTACATCGGCCACGCCGTGGCCTGCGCGGCGGCACTGGCGGTGCAGCAGGTGATGGCACGCGACCACCTGCTGGAGGCCGTGAGGCACCAGGGCCAGGGCCTGCACGAGCGCCTGCAGGCCGCCTTCGGCCAACACCCGCATGTCGGCGACCTGCGCGGCCGCGGTCTGTTCCGCGGCGTCGAACTGGTGGCCGACCGCGCCACCAAGGCGCCCTTCGACCCCGCACTGAAGCTGCATGCCCGCATCCGCCGCGAGGCCATGGCGCGCGGCCTCATGGTCTATCCGATGGGCGGCACGATCGACGGTCGCCTGGGCGACCACGTGCTGCTGGCGCCGCCCTTCATCGCCACCGACGACGATCTGGACCGCATCGTGGAACGGCTGCGGGCGGCCATCGATGCGGCGATCGCCGGTCTGGGCGCCTGAGGAAGCCCCTCTGGCGCGACCGGGCTGGACGGTGGGATGATCGGGGTTCCGTCCACTCTTCGATCGAAGACCCGACCATGAACGTTTTCAAAGCCCTTCCCTTCAAGCTGGCCGCCGTCGGCGTCGCAGCGGCCCTGGCCGCGCCCTGGACCGGCGCCCTGGCGCAGCAGAAGTTCATCACCATCGGCACCGGTGGTGTCACGGGCGTCTACTACGCCGCCGGCGGCGCCATCTGCCGCCTGATGAACAAGGACCGCGCCCGCCATGGCATCCGCTGCTCGGTCGAATCCACCGGCGGCTCGGTCTTCAACATCAACACCATCAAGGCCGGTGAGCTCGACTTCGGCGTCACCCAGAGCGACTGGCAGTACCACGCCGTCAACGGCACCAAGGTGTTCGAAAAGGACGGCAAGCACACCGACCTGCGCGCGGTGTTCTCGGTTCACCCCGAGCCCTTCACCGTGCTGGCGCGCAAGGAGATCAACGCCACCAAGTTCGAGGACCTGAAGGGCAAGCGCTTCAACGTCGGCAACCCCGGCTCGGGCACGCGCGCATCGATGGAGGAGCTGCTCGGCGCGATGAACTGGAAGTTGAGCGACTTCTCGCTGGCCTCCGAGCTCAAGGCCGACGAACACGGCGCCGCGCTGTGCGACAACAAGATCGACGGCTTCTTCTACGGTGTCGGCCACCCCAGCGCCAACATCCAGGACCCGATCACCACCTGCGGCGCCCGCCTGGTGCCGCTCAGCGGCCCGGCGGTCGACAAGCTGGTCGCCGGTGCGCCGTTCTACGCCAAGGTCAACATCCCCGGTGGCATCTATGCCGGCCATCCGAACCCGACACCGACCTACGGCGTGCTGGCCACTTTCGTCAGCTCGGCCAAGGTGCCTGATGCCACCGTGTACGAGATGGTGAAGGCCGTGTTCGACAACTTCGACGAGTTCAAGAAGCTGCACCCGGCGTTCATCGCGCTCGACCCCAAGGACATGATCAAGAACGGCAACTCGGCGCCCTTGCACCCCGGTGCAGTCAAGTACTACAAGGAAAAGGGCTGGATGTAATCTCGCCCGCAGTCCCGGCACAGGCCCCGCCCCGGGGCCTGTGTTGTTTGGGGCGCGCTGACACCGTCTCGAGGAGGGCCTGAGCATGTTCGGCAAGAAGAAGACCCCGGCCGCAGAGATCGACGCCAAGCAGCTGGCCGCCGACAACGACACCGGCGGCCGGCGCCCCGGCCCGCTGGTGGCGCGGTTGATCCTGGCCGTGACGCTGTCGTGGAGCCTGTTCCAGCTCTGGATCGCATCGCCGTTGCCGTTCGTGATCGGCATCGGCGTCTTCAACGACACGCAGTCGCGCGCCATCCACCTCGCCTTCGCGGTCTTCCTGGCCTACCTGGCCTACCCGGCCTTCAAGCGCTCGACACGCGACCGCGTGCCGCTGCTGGACTGGGTGTTCGCGCTGGTGGGCGCGTTCTGCGCCTCGTACCTGTTCTTCTTCTACCGCGAACTGGCCACCCGCCCCGGCACGCCGACGACGCAGGACCTGGTCGTGGCCGCCACCGGGATCGTGCTGTTGCTGGAGGCCACGCGGCGCGCGCTGGGCCTGCCGATGGTGATCGTGGCCCTGGTCTTCCTGGGCTACACCTTCGGCGGCCCGTACATGCCCGACATGATCGCGCACAAGGGCGCGTCGCTGTCGCGCGCGATGTCGCACCAGTGGCTGACCACCGAAGGGGTTTTCGGCGTCGCGCTGGGCGTCTCGAGCGGCTTCATCTTCCTGTTCGTGCTCTTCGGCTCGCTGCTCGACCGCGCCGGCGCCGGCAACTACTTCATCAAGAGCGCCTTCGCGCTGCTCGGCCACATGCGCGGCGGGCCGGCCAAGGCGGCGGTGGTGTCGTCGGCGGCCACGGGCATCATCAGCGGCTCGTCGATCGCCAACGTGGTGACCACCGGCACCTTCACGATCCCGCTCATGAAGCGCGTCGGTTACCGGCCCGATCAGGCCGCCGCCGTCGAGGTCTCCAGCTCCGTCAATGGCCAGATCATGCCGCCGGTGATGGGCGCAGCGGCCTTCCTGATGGTCGAGTACGTCGGCATCACCTACGTCGAGGTGATGAAGCACGCCCTCCTGCCGGCGGTCATCAGCTACATCGCGCTGTTCTACATCGTCCACCTCGAGGCGCTGAAGGCCGGCCTGCAAGGCCTGCCGCGGCGCAGCCAGGCCACCCCCGGGCAGCGCATGCTGGCCTTGGCGATGAACGTCGCCGGCTTCGTGGTGCTGGCCGGCGCGGTCTACTACGGCATCGGCTGGATCAAGAACCTGCTGCCCGGCGCGGCCGTGTGGATCATCGGCGCCGGTCTGGTGGGCGCCTATGTCGCGCTGATGTGGGTGGGCTCGCGCCAACCGGCACTGACGCTGGACGATCCCAACGCGCCGGTGTTCGAACTGCCGGAGACCACACCCACGCTGCTGTCCGGCCTGCACTACCTGCTCAGCGTGGTGGTGCTCATCTGGTGCCTGATGGTGGAGCAGATGTCGCCCGCGCTGTCGGCCTTCTGGGCCACGATGTTCATGGTCTTCGTGATGGTCACGCAGCGGCCGCTGATGGCGCTGCTGCGCGGCCACGGCGGGCTCGGCGCGGCCACCAAGGTGGGGCTGATGGACCTGGTGGCGGGCCTGGAAGCCGGGGCGCGCAACATGATCGGCATCGGCGTGGCCACTGCAGCGGCGGGCATCATCGTCGGCACCGTTTCGCTCACCGGGATCGGCCTCGTGATGACCGAGGTGGTGGAACTGCTCTCGGGCGGCAACCTCATGCTCATGCTGATCCTGGTGGCCTTCATCAGCCTGATCCTGGGCATGGGCTTGCCGACCACCGCCAACTACATCGTCGTCTCCACGCTGATGGCGCCGGTGGTGGTGGAACTCGGCGCGCAGAACGGGCTCCTGGTGCCGCTGATCGCGGTGCACCTGTTCGTCTTCTACTTCGGACTCATGGCCGACGTCACGCCACCGGTGGGACTGGCCTCGTTCGCAGCCGCGGCGATCGCACGCACCGACCCCATCAAGACCGGTGTCACGGCCTTCTACTACAGCATGCGCACGGCGATCCTGCCCTTCCTGTTCATCTTCAACACGCAGTTGCTGCTGATCGGCCTGGACACCACCTGGCACCTGGTGTTGACGGTCGTCAGTGCAGTCGTCGCGATGCTGGTCTTCGCAGCTGCCACGCAGGGCTACTTCCTGGCGCGCTCACGCTGGTACGAGACGATCGCGCTGCTGCTCGTCACCTTCACGCTGTTCCGGCCCGGCTTCTGGTGGGACGAGTTCCATCCGCCGTTCGAGGAAGCACCGCCGGCACGGTTGATGGAACTGGTGGAAGCCGCCAAACCAGGCGAGCGCAAGCGCATATGGATAGCAGGCACCAACCTCGACGGCAAGGACATCCGCAAGGGCGTGCTGCTGCCGCTGGGCGCGGCCGGGCCGGCGCGCGAGCGACTGCGCCGGGTGGGCTTCACCGTGGTGCCGCTGGGCGGCGACATGCAGATCGCCCAGGTGCAGTTCGGATCGCAGGCCGAGAAACTGGGCATCGAGCAGGGCTTCAAGGTCGTCGGCATCGAATTGCCCGCGGACCGCCCGGCAAAGGAATGGATGTTCATCCCCGCGCTGGTGCTGCTGGCGCTGGTCGTGATGCTGCAGTTGGCACGTCTGCGCGCGCAGAAGCCCGCCGCGTTGCCGGCACAGGCGCAGGCCTGATCCCGGCGGCCACCCGACCCGCGAGCGCGAGCGCTTGATCAACGTGCTGCTGCGCATCGTCGGTGCGCTGCTGCTGCTCACGGCGCTGGCGCTGGCACTGTCCCGCGCCCCCGACCGACCGGTGCAGACACTGGTCGCGCGCTGGGCGTTGCCGCCGTCGGACTTCGTCGACGTGCAGGGCCAGGTCGTGCACGTCCGCGACGAGGGGCCGCGCAACGACCCTTTGCCCGTGGTACTGATCCACGGCACCTCGGCCAGCCTGCACACCTGGGAGGGCTGGGTCGGAGCGCTCAAGGGCCGGCGCCGCGTCATCACCTTCGACCTGCCGGGTTTCGGGCTCACCGGGCCGTTCAGCGGCCGCTATCCGCCGGACGACTACCACGGCGACAGCTACGCGCGCTTCGTCTTCGACCTGCTCGACGCTCTGAAGGTGCCGCGCGCCGTGGTCGGCGGCAACTCGCTCGGTGGCGAGGTCGCCTGGCGCATGGCCGTGATGGCACCCGATCGTGTCGCGGCGCTGGTGCTGGTGGACGCCGCCGGCCCCGCGTTCACGCCGCAGTCGGTGCCGCTGGGTTTTGTGGTCGCTCGCGTGCCCGTCGTCAACCGCGTCATGGAATGGGTGTTGCCGCGCTCGCTTGTGGCGCAGGGCCTGGTCGACGTCTACGGCGACCCGGCGCGCGTCACGTCCGAGCTGGTGGACCGCTACTTCGAGTTGACGCTGCGCGAAGGCAACCGGCGCGCCTTGGGCCTGCGCATGCGGCAGGTCGTGCGCGGCGAGCACGCCGAGCGGATTGCGGGCATCGAGCAGCCGACGCTGATCCTGTGGGGCGGGCGCGACCGCTTCATCCCGCCGTCCGTCGGGCGCGTGTTCGAGGCGCAGATCGCCGGCAGCCGACTGGTCGTCTTCGACGAACTGGGCCATGTTCCGCACGAGGAAGACCCGGCGCGCACGGTGGCGCCGGTGAAGGAATTCCTCACCGGGGTGAAGTAGCCCGCCTCAGCGCACGACGAGTCGCGGCGCGCCGGCCGCTGCCGGCGCGACCTCGCCGACCACCGCTGCAGTGTCGAAGCCGTGGTGGGCGAAGATCGCCAGCACCTCGCTCACCGCACCCGGCGAGCACGACACCAGCAGCCCGCCGCTGGTCTGCGGGTCGGTCAGCAGCGCCTGGTCGGCGGCGGCGAAGGTGTCGGGCAGCGCCACCTCGGCGCCGTAGGCGGCCCAGTTGCGGCCCGAGGCGCCGGTGACGAGGCCCGACTCCGCCAGCTCGCGCACACCCGCCAGCAGCGGCACCCGGACCCAGTCGACATGCACCTGGCAAGCGGCGCCACGCGCGATCTCCAGTGCGTGGCCAGCGAGGCCGAAGCCGGTGACGTCGGTCAGCGCGTGCACGCCGGGCAGCGCGGCGAGGTCGGGGCCGGGCGTGTTGAGCTTCGTCGTCGTGGCGATCATCTGCGCATAGCCCGCGGCGCCGAGTTGGTCCTTCTTCAGCGCCGCCGACATCACGCCCACGCCCAGCGGCTTGCCCAGCACCAGCACGTCGCCGGGCCGCGCATCGGCATTGCGCTTGACGTGCCTGGGGTGCACCAGGCCCAGCGCCACCAGGCCGTAGATCGCCTCCACCGAATCGATGGTGTGGCCGCCGGCGATGGGGATGCCGGCTTCGCGGCACACCGACGCGCCGCCTTCCAGGATGCGGCCGATGGTCTGGGTGGACAGCACGTTGATCGGCATGCCGACCAGCGCCAGTGCCATGATCGGCCGCCCACCCATGGCGTAGACGTCGCTGATGGCGTTGGTGGCGGCGATGCGGCCGAAGTCGAACGGGTCGTCGACGATGGGCATGAAGAAGTCGGTGGTGGCGACCAGCGCCTGCTCGTCGTTGAGCTGGTAGACGGCGGCGTCGTCGGCGGTCTCGATGCCGACCAGCAGTTCCTTGGGCAGCACCATGCCGGCGGTGCCCTTGAGGATCTCGGACAACACGCCGGGGGCGATCTTACAGCCGCAGCCGCCGCCGTGCGACAGCGAGGTCAGGCGGGGTTCAAGGGCTCGGTCGGGGGCGTTCATCTTCGGTCTCCGGAGGGATGCTGCGGCAGCAGTTCAGCCAGCAGCGAATGCAGGGTGCGGCGCTCGCGCGCGGGGTCGAACAGCGGTGCGCGCAAGGCGCACTGCTCGGCCAACGTTGCGAGCATAGACGTATCGTCGCGCACGCGCTGCAGCAGGGTGGCCAGGCCGGCCGCATCGCCGGGCTCGAAGTAACCACAGTAGGCCGCGCCGAGCAGGCCGACGTTGCCGTCGATGCGCGAGGCGAGTACCGGTGTGCCGCTGGTCACGGCCTCGATCACCACCTGCGCGCCGCCTTCCATGCGGCTGGGATGCACCAGCACATGGGCGCGCTGGATGCGCGCCCGTGTCGCGGCATGTGGCAGTTCGCCCAACCAGCGGTAGCGCGCTTGCACCTGCATCAGCGCTCTTGCCTCGTCGGCCAGCACCGGGTCGAGTGCGCCGCCGATATGGTCGAGCCGGATGTCCCTGCGCTGTGCCAGCCGGCGTGCCGCCTCGAAGTAGGTGCGCGGCGATTTTTCCTCGCGCAGGTGCCCCACCATCAGCGCCCGCAGGTGGCGGCCGGTCTTGGCCTGCGGCCGCCGCGGCGGC
>JACZKT010000253.1 GCA_014859905.1 Rubrivivax sp. | reverse complement strand
CGCGTGAGGTGGGCATTGAAGAGCTTGGACATCTGGTCACCGGACAACGGGTCGCCCGCGGCTCGGCAGGAGCGGGCCCGTTGCCGAGGCGTGGATCGATGGGCTCCCGGCGCGCTACACGGCCATGATGCCGTGCGCGCGCGCCGGGGCGGCGCCTAGAACTTGACGCCCAGCGCCAGCCGGAAGGTGCGTGTGTCGCCGCGGATGCTGTTAGGCTTGCCGAGGTTGGCGTTGTCGCCGCCCACCGCGTTCTGCGGGTTGCCCGGGCCGCCGCCCCAGTCGTCGAAGCCGCCGTAGTTGGTGCGGTCAAAGAGGTTGAGCACGTCGGCGCGCACGCTGAAGCTATGGCCGAAGACGGCGAAGGCCTTGCTCAGACTCAGATCGACCTGGCTGAACGAAGGCGCATCGCCCTTGACGTAGACGCACTTGTCCCAGCCCGCGGCGCAACTCGTGATGCGGCGCGGCAGCCCGTTGTCCCAACTCAGCTTGCCGGCCAGCGTGATGCCCCAGGGCAGCAGCGTGTCGGTCATGGCCGCTGCCACCAGGCGGTGTTCGGCGACCAGGATGCTGTCGTTGAAGCCGCGCACGCCCGGCCGGCCGTAGGTCCAGTCGAAGATGTCGTTGTTCCACTCCTTGTGCGTGGTCCTGGCGTCGCTGTAGGTGTAGGCGATATTGGCCGACCAGCCCGAACCGCGCGTGTAGGGCTTGCTGGCTGAGAGCAGCAGCGCGCTGGTCTTGGTCTCGCCGACGAAGTCGCCCAGGATCAGCGTGCCGTAGCCGTTGGGGCCGCCCCACAGGGGGTCGATCGGGCTTTGTGTGCCGTAGCCGCCGTCGGGGTCGCGGTTGCCGCCGAACCAGACGAACTGGTTCTTGGCATACACGCGGCTGAGCGTGACTTCCATGTTCCACGTCCCCACCGCCTGGCGCAGGCCCAGCGAGAGCTGGTCGGCATAGGGCATCTTGAATTCATTGCGGATGAGCCAGATCTCGCCCCCGGGCTGGGCGTTCTTCTGCCGCTCGTCCAGCGCGTGGTTGGCCATGGTGCGGCTGTAGCTGCGGCCCCAGCCGCCGAAGACCACCGAGGCGCGGTCGGCGAACAGGTCGTACGACGCGCCCAGGCGCGGTGCGATGGCGCCCTTGTAGGTGTTGCGCGAACTGCCGGTGCTGATGTAGTCGTCGATGTTGATGCCACCCTTGGCCAGCGACTGCGCATAGGTCTGCCCGGCCGGCGCGGTGATGCCCCCGACCGTGCGGCCGTCCACGGCCTTGAGTGCGGCCACGCGGTCGGCCGGTGTGACGTAGTCGTTGTTGAGCATGTTGCTCTCGACATCCCAGCGCAGGCCCATGTTCAGCTCGAGCTGCCGGGTGAGGGCCCAGTCGTCCTGGAAGTACAGGCCGAGCTGCTTGTTCTTGTAGCTGGTGTCGGCGGCGGCCAGCGCGCGGTCGATCCTGCACTGGTCGCTCTCCAGACCCGCGTTGGTGATGTTCGTGCCCGTGCACAGGCCGTTGCTGTAGTAGGGCAGGCCGGTGCCGGTGTCGAGCAGAACCTCGACCACGTCGACGCCGCGCGCGGTGCCCGACAGGTCGTACTCCATCGCCTTGAACTTGACGCCACCCTTCATCACATGGCCCCTCAGGCCGGTGTAGGTCAGGTCCTCGGACAGGTAGGTGCCCTTCTGGCCGCGGTTCTGTGCGTCGGGCGAGCCGCCGTCGAAGGCCACGTCGCCAGAGTTCCTGCGTTCCTGCGGCGTGCCGAACCCGACCCTGTACTTGAAGAAGGGCGAGGTGGCATCCGAGTGCGGGTTCCAGGTGGAGTCCTCGAAGCCCAGGCGAGCTTCGCTGAGCACCGAGCCCAGCGTCCACTCGTGCTTGACGTCAAAGCGCGTTTCGTCATTGCTGCGGTTCTTGACGTTGCCGGGCAGACTCAGCACGCGGTCTTCGGGCAGCTTGTCGTCTTCGCGCCGCAGGCGCAGGCTCGCGCTCAGACGCTGATCGTCACCGAACTGGGCGTCGACCTTGCCGAACAGCAGGTGCTCCTTGAAGCTGTCCACCTGGCTGCCTTGGGCGGCGATGATGCCCGGCACGAGGCCCTGGGTGGCCGGCAGCCGGTCCAGGTTGCGCGGCACGAACTGGCGCGAATCGTCGATCTGCTTGCCGTCGTAGGCAAGGAAGAAGTGCACCTGGTCGCGCACGACGGGCCCGCCCAGGCTGAAGCCGAACTCCTTCTTCGACGATGCCGGCAGGGGCACGCCCTGCGCTTCGCGTTCCTTCTCGAACACCGACTTCTCGCGCCAGTTGGTGCCGGTGCGGTCGACATAGGCTTCGCCGTGCAGTTCGTTGGTGCCCGAACGCGTGATGGCGGTGATGGCCACGCTGCTGACCTGCTCCAGCTCGGCCTTGTAGTTCTGCGTCAGCACGCGGTATTCGCTGATCGCCGATTGCGGGAACGGGTTGCCGCGCGTGCTGTCCTGGCCGCTCAGGCCACCGCGCAGGATGTTGTTCTTCTGGCTCACGCCGTCGATGAAGACGTTCACATGGTCGAAGTTCTGCGCCCCCGCCTGCACCTTGGTGTTGCCGCCGGCGTCGGCGATGAAGGTCACCCCCGGCGCCAGGTCGGCCGAGCTGAGGAAGTTGCGCGTGTTCTGCGGCAGGGTTTCGATGAGTCGGCGCGAGACGTTGGTGCCGACCTCGGAGCTGCGCACACCCTGGCGTTGCGCGCTGCCGAGTATCGTGACCTGCTGGCCGGCAGCCAGTGCCAGGTCCACGGCAGCGGTTTCGCCCACCGCCACGGTGATGTTTTGCGTGCGGCCCGTGCCCGCCGGGCCGGCCACGCGGATCTCGTAGGGCCCCGGCGCCAGGCCGGTCAGGACATAGCTGCCGTCGGCCAGCGTGACGGTGCGGTAGGT
>JACZKT010000252.1 GCA_014859905.1 Rubrivivax sp. | reverse complement strand
CGGTGGCCCGAGCGGCCCGAAGGGCCCTGCCGTCAAGCGCGTTCGTCGCGCCGCACCGCCGGCAGCCCCGGCCGGTGGCGAGAGCAAAGGAGAATAACGATGCTGCAACCTGCACGTCGCAAGTTCCGCAAGGAACAGAAGGGCCGCAACACCGGCATCGCCACGCGTGGCGCCAAGGTATCGTTCGGCGAATTCGGGCTCAAGGCCACCGAGCGTGGCCGCATCACGGCACGCCAGATCGAAGCCGCGCGCCGGGCCATCAGCCGCCACATCAAGCGCGGCGGCCGCGTCTTCATCCGCATCTTCCCAGACAAGCCGATCTCGCAGAAGCCGGCCGAAGTGCGCATGGGCAACGGCAAGGGCAACCCCGAGTACTACGTGGCCGAGATCCAGCCCGGCAAGATGCTCTATGAGCTGAACGGTGTGCCCGAGGCGCTGGCGCGGGAGGCCTTCACGCTGGCTGCGGCCAAGCTGCCGCTGCGCTGCACCTTTGTCGCCCGCCAGGTTGGCGCGTGACAAGAAAGAGACAAGCATGAAAGCATCTGAACTGCGCACCAAGGACGTGACCGCGCTGGAGAAGGAAGTCTCCGACCTGCTCAAGGCCCACTTCGGCCTGCGCATGCAGCGCGCCACGCAGCAACTGGCCAACAATTCGCAACTGGGCAAGACCCGCCGCGACATTGCCCGCGTCAAGACCATCCTGGCCGAGAAGAAGAAGGGAGCCGCCAAATGAGCGAAGCACAACTCGCCACGGCTGCCGAGACCCCGGCTGCCAATGTGAAGAACACACGCACCTTCGTCGGCCGCATCGTCAGCGACAAGCGCGCCAAGACCGTCACGGTGCTGGTCGAGCGCCGCACGCCGCACGAGCTGTACGGCAAGATCGTCGCCCGCTCACGCAAGTACCACGCCCACGACGAGAAGGGCGAGTACAAGATGGGCGACGTGGTCGAGATCGCCGAGGGCCGCCCGATCAGCAAGACCAAGTCCTGGGTCGTGACGCGGCTGATCGAGAAGGCCAATCTGGTCTGACCTGACTGCGGGGCCGAAAGACCCCGACCCTGCACGAGGCGGCCGCACGCTGGAAACTCCAGCCTGCGGTCGCCTTGTTTCATCTGAAGGAGTACACCCATGCTGAAAGTCGGAGACAAGCTGCCTGCGGGCAGCCTGCAGGAATTCGTGGAAGTCGAGGGCAATGGTTGCTCGCTCGGCCCCAACACCTTCGACATCGACAAGGCCACGGCCGGCAAGAAGATCGCGGTCTTCGCGCTGCCCGGCGCCTTCACGCCGACCTGTTCGGCCAAGCACGTGCCGGGTTACATGGAGCGGGCCGACGCGCTGAAGGCCGCCGGTGTCGACGAGATCTGGTGCGTGTCGGTGAACGACGCTTTCGTGATGGGCGCCTGGGGCCGCGACCAGAAGACCGCCGGCAAGGTGCGCATGATGGCCGACGGCAGTGCCGAGTTCGCCAAGGCCGCCGGCCTGACGCTGGACCTCGGCGCGCGCGGCATGGGCTTGCGCTCGCAGCGCTATTCGATGCTCGTCGTCGACGGCGTCGTCAAGACGCTGAACATCGAGGCGCCGGGCAAGTTCGAGGTCAGCGACGCCGGCACGATGCTGGCGCAAGTCAAGGCGCAACTCGGCTGAATGTCGATGCGGTTACTAGGCGCTTGACGCGCTTGGCTTTGATCTGGCATAATCGAAAGCTTCGCCGGTCCTGGCGGCTTGTTGCGTAGCGCGAGCATCCAGGCCGGATCCACCCATCCACGGGCCCAAGACTGATCGTGCAGTGCCGTCACCCGACGGCCGGTGCGGTACAAGTTGGGGACAGAACATGATCCAAATGCAGTCTCGGCTCGACGTGGCCGACAACACGGGCGCCAAGTCCGTCATGTGCATCAAGGTGCTCGGCGGTTCCAAGCGGCGTTACGCCGGCATCGGCGACATCATCAAGGTCAGCATCAAGGAAGCCGCGCCGCGTGGCCGCGTCAAGAAGGGCGAGATCTACAGCGCCGTGGTCGTGCGCACGGCCAAGGGCGTGCGTCGCCAGGACGGTTCGCTGATCAAGTTCGACGGCAACGCCGCCGTGCTGCTGAACGCCAAGCTCGAGCCCATCGGCACGCGCATCTTCGGCCCGGTGACGCGCGAGTTGCGTACCGAGCGCTTCATGAAGATCGTCTCGCTGGCACCCGAAGTGCTCTGACTCCAGACCCGTCAGGACCCACCATGAACAAGATACGCAAGGGCGACCAGGTCATCGTGACGACCGGTCGCGACAAGGGCAAGCGCGGCACCGTGACGCAGCGCGTTGACGAAGAGCGCATCGTCGTCGACGGCGTCAACGTCGTGAAGAAGCATGTCAAGCCGAACCCGCTGAAGGGCACCACGGGCGGCGTCGTCGACAAGACCATGCCCATCCACCAGAGCAACGTCGCGATCTGGAATGCCGCCGCCGGCAAGGCCGACAAGGTCGGCATCAAGCTGCTCAGCAAGGAAGAGCAGGCAGCCCGCAAGACACGCGACAACGGTGTGCGCGTCTACAAGTCCACCGGCGCAGAGATCAAGGCGTAATCGACCATGGCCAAGAAACAACCAGCTGCCGCCGCCCAGGGCCCTGCGCCCCAGGCCCGCCTGCATGCCATCTACCGTGAAAAGATCGTTCCCGACCTGATGGCCAAGTTCGGCTTCACCTCGGTGATGCAGGTGCCGCGGCTGCAGAAGATCACGCTCAACATGGGCGTCGGCGAAGCCGTCTCCGACAAGAAGGTGATGGACAACGCGGTCGGCGACCTGACCAAGATCGCCGGCCAGAAGCCGATCGTCACGAAGAGCAAGAAGCCGATCGCCGGCTTCAAGATCCGCGAGAGCGTGCCCATCGGCTGCATGGTCACGCTGCGTGGCGTGCGGATGTACGAATTCCTGGACCGCTTCGTCACCGTGGCGCTGCCGCGCGTGCGCGACTTCCGCGGCATCTCCGGGCGCAGCTTCGACGGCCGTGGCAACTACAACGTCGGCGTCAAGGAACAGATCATCTTCCCCGAGATCGACTACGACAAGATCGACGTCATCCGCGGCATGAATGTCAGCATCACCACGAGTGCGAAGAACGACGACGAGTGCAAGGCACTGCTCGCCGCCTTCAAATTCCCGTTCAAGAACTGAAGGCAGGACATGGCCAAGACATCCCTCAAGCAGCGCGAGTTGAAGCGCGAGAAGCTGGTCGCCAAGTACGCCAAGAAGTACGCCGAGCTGAAGGCCGTGGCCGACGACGCCAAGCATTCCGACGAGCAGCGATACGCCGCCCGTCTGGAACTGCAGAAGTTGCCGCGCAACGCCAACCCGACGCGCCTGCGCAACCGTTGCGCCATCACCGGCCGCGCCCGCGGCACCTTCCGCATGTTCGGTCTGGGCCGCAACAAGATCCGCGAACTCGCCTTCAAGGGCGAGATCCCGGGCATGGTCAAGGCCAGCTGGTAGCCCGGCGAGAAGATCAGGAGATATGCCATGAGCATGAGTGACCCCATCGCCGACATGCTGACCCGCATCCGCAACGCGCAAGCGGTGGACAAGGCGGTCGTCACGATGCCGTCGTCGAAGCTGAAGATCGCGATCGCGCAGGTGCTGCAGGACGAGGGCTACATCGACGGCCACAAGGTGCGCGACGAGGACGGCAAGCCGCAACTCGAGATCGCGCTCAAGTACCACGCCGGCCGGCCGGTGATCGAGCGCATCGAGCGCGTCAGTCGTCCGGGCCTGCGCGTCTACAAGGGCCGCCACGCCATTCCGCAGGTCATGAACGGCCTCGGCGTGGCCATCGTCACCACCCCCAAGGGCGTGATGACCGACCGCAAGGCGCGCCAGACCGGCGTCGGCGGCGAAGTCCTCTGCTACGTGGCTTAAAGGGGCAAACCGACATGTCACGCGTAGGAAAAATGCCCATCGCCGTGCCGCAAGGCGTGGACGTGGCGATCACGGGCGAACAGATCACCGTCAAGGGTGCCAACGGCACGCTGACGCGCAAGCTGCACCCGCTGGTGAACGTGAAGAACGACGCCGGCAGCATCACTTTCATCGGCGCCAATGAATCGTCGGCGGCCGATGCGATGAGCGGCACGCTGCGGGCCCTGGTGGCCAACATGGTGAGCGGCGTCAGCAAGGGCTTCGAGCGCAAGCTGAACCTCGTGGGTGTCGGCTTCCGTGCCCAGGCGCAGGGCCAGAAGCTGAACCTGCAGATCGGCTATTCGCACCCGGTGGTCAAGGACATGCCCGCAGGCATCAAGGTGACCACGCCGACGCAGACCGAGATCCTCATCTCCGGCCCCGACCGCCAGGTCGTCGGCCAGGTGGCGGCCGAGGTGCGCGCTTTCCGTCCGCCTGAGCCCTACAAGGGCAAGG
>JACZKT010000251.1 GCA_014859905.1 Rubrivivax sp. | reverse complement strand
CTCCAACCCGGCCCTGCTGCTCGCGCGTTTGCTTGGTGGCGAGCCGCCGCCGGTGCAGATCGACGGCGACGCGCAGCTGGCGGGCGACGTGAACTGGCTGCTCCAGAACGTGCGTTGGGACGTCGCTGCCGACCTCGAGCGCCTGTTCGGCCCGGTCGTCGCGCAACAGCTGCACCAGGTGGGGCGCACCATCGCCAGCGGCATGCGCACGGCGATCAGGACCGCCGCCGAGCTCGCCGAGCGGCTGCGCTCGCGCCGGGCATGACAGCCCGGTAATGCGCCAGTTCGGACGCCTGGTCTTCATCGTCATCACCGTCCTGCGCTTCGGCCTGGACGAGGTGGCCCTGTCGGCCTTCCGTCAGCGCTGGGTGCGCGCACTGGTGCGCGTGGTCACCATCGGGCGCCGCCTGGATGCGCCGCGTGGCGAGCGGCTGCGCCAGGGGCTGGAGCGGCTGGGCCCGATCTTCGTCAAGTTCGGGCAGGTGCTGTCGACCCGGCGCGACCTCATCCCGCTGGACGTGGCCGACGAACTGGCGCGGCTGCAGGACAACGTGCCGCCGTTCCCGGCGGCGACGGCGCGAGCGCTGGTCGAAAAGGCCTTCGGGCGGCCCATCGATGCCGTGTTCGCCAGCTTCGACACCGAGCCGGTGGCCAGCGCCTCCATCGCGCAGGTGCACTTCGCAGTGCTCAAGGACGGCCGCGAGGTGGCCGTGAAGGTGCTGCGCCCGGGCATGCTGGATGTCATCGACCACGACCTGGCGCTGCTGCACCTGCTGGCGCGCTGGGTCGAGCGGCTGTCGGCCGACGGCAAGCGCCTCAAGCCGCGCGAGGTGGTGGCCGAATTCGAAGGCTACCTGCACGACGAACTGGACCTCGTTCGCGAGGCCGCCAACGCCGCCCAGCTGCGCCGCAACATGGACGGCCTGGACCTCGTGCTGGTGCCCGAGATGGTGTGGGAGCTGTGCACCTCCGGCGTCATCGTCATGCAGCGCATGCACGGGGTGCCGATCAGCCAGATCGACCGTCTGCGCGACGCCGGCGTCGACCTCAAGAAACTGGCGCGCGACGGCGTCACGACCTTCTGCACGCAGGTCTTCCGCGACGGCTTCTTCCACGCCGACATGCATCCGGGGAACATCCAGGTCAGCCTGGACCCGCGCACCTTCGGCCGCTACATCGCGCTCGATTTCGGCATCGTCGGCACGCTCACCGACAACGACAAGGAATACCTGGCCTACAACTTCATCGCCTTTTTCCAGCGTGACTACAAGCGTGTCGCCGAGTTGCACGTGGAGAGTGGCTGGGTGCCGCCGGACACGCGCATCGATGCGCTGGAAGGCGCCATCCGCGCCGTCTGCGAGCAGAACTTCGACCGCCCGCTGAAGGAGATCTCGCTGGGCCAGGTGCTGCTGCGGCTGTTCCAGGCCTCGCGCCGTTTCAACGTCGAGATCCAGCCGCAACTGGTGCTGCTGCAGAAGACGCTGCTCAACATCGAGGGCCTGGGCCGCCAGCTCGACCCCGAGCTGGACCTGTGGGTCACCGCCAAGCCCTTCCTGGAACGCTGGATGAACGAGCAGATCGGCTGGCGCGGCCTGCTCGGGCGGATCAGGAACGAGGCCCCGCGCTACGCCCAGTTGCTGCCGGAACTGCCGCGGCTGCTGCACCGCGCGCTGCAGCAGCAGGCGGCACCACGGGAGTCGGCGGCGCTGCTGGCGCTGCTGGCCGAGCAGCGCCGCACCAACCGGCTGCTGCAGGCCGTGCTGTGGGCGGCGCTGGGTTTCGTGGCCGGCCTGCTGCTCACGCAGGCCGCCGTGCGCTGGTGGGGCTGATCCGGGTAAGCCCGGGCGGCCTATAATTTCACCTTTTTAATCAATGGTTTAGCTCCGACTCGACTTGAATCCAGGTCAGTCGCCACCGGAATTTCATTCAAGCCATGCCGATCTACGCTTATCGCTGCGCCTCCTGCGGCCATGCCCAGGACGTGCTGCAGAGGATCTCGGACGACGTGCTGACCGTCTGCCCGGCCTGCGGCGCTGCCAGCTTCGTCAAGCAGCTCACCGCGGCCGGCTTCCAGCTCAAGGGTTCGGGCTGGTACGTCACCGATTTTCGCGGCGGCAACACCGGCGCCAAAGAAGCCGCCAAGGAAGGCGCGGCAGACGGCGCGAAAGACGCCGCCCAGGGTGGCGCAGTCGACACCGGCAAGGCTGGCGCTGCTGCCGGCGACAAGGCCGCTGCCGCCGCACCGGCAAGCGCTGCCGAAGCCGCCAAGCCCGCGGCTGCGCCCGTGGCCGCACCCGCTGCACCCAAAGCCGGCGCGTGAAGAAATATCTCGTCACCGGGCTGCTGGTCTGGCTGCCGCTGGCGATCACGATCTGGGTGCTGTCCTGGTTGCTGGGCGCGCTGGACGGCGTCTTCGCCGCACTGCTGTCGGCGACACAGGCGGTGCTGCCCGAATCGGCGCGCGGACAGGTCGAGGCCCTGCGCCGCGTGCCCGGGCTGGGCGTGCTCGTGCTCGGCGTGGGCATGCTGCTGACCGGCGTCTTCGTCACCAACATCTTCGGCCAGTGGTGGTTCCGGCAGTGGGACGCGGTGATGGGCCGCATCCCGATCGTCAAGTCAATCTACAACTCGGTCAAGCAGGTCTCGGACACGCTGTTCTCGAGCAACGGCAACGCCTTCCGCGAAGCCGTGCTGGTGCAATACCCGCGCGCCGGTTCCTGGACCATTGCCTTCGTCACCGGCAAGCCCGGCGGCGAGGTGGCGGCGCGGCTGCCGGGTGAATACGTCAGCGTCTACGTGCCGACGACCCCCAACCCGACCTCGGGCTTCTTCCTGATGATGCCGCGCGCCGACGTGCTGGAGCTCGCGATGAGCGTCGACGAGGCGCTGAAATACGTCATCTCGATGGGCGTCGTTTCGCCCGACACCGCACCGGCACGGGCCCGAAATTGAGCGGGCTGGCGCGGCCCGGCGGCCGGCCAGCCCTGACGCGGCCCTGACGCGGGGCCGGCACGAGCGCCCGACCCCTTTTGAACGATTCCACCGATCCTGTCTGGAGTGAGAGCATGAGAAGCACCTACTGTGGCCTGGTCAGCGAAGCGCTGATGGACCAGACCGTCACCCTCATGGGCTGGGCCCACCGCCGCCGCGACCACGGCGGCGTGATCTTCATCGACCTGCGCGACCGCGAAGGCCTGGTGCAGATCGTCTGCGACCCCGACCGCGCCGAGACGTTCCTGGTCGCCGAAGGCGTGCGCAACGAGTTCTGCCTGCAGGTCACCGGCCGCGTGCGTGCGCGCCCGGCCGGCACCGAAAACACCAACCTCACCAGCGGCAAGATCGAGGTGCTGGCGCACGAACTGGTGGTGCTCAACCCCAGCGTCACGCCGCCATTCCAGCTCGACGACGAGAACCTCAGCGAGACCGTGCGCCTGACGCATCGCGTGCTCGACCTGCGCCGGCCCGAGATGCAGAAGAACCTGCGCCTGCGCTACCGCATCGCCATCGAGGTGCGCAAGTTCCTCGACGAGCAGGGCTTCATCGACATCGAGACCCCCATGCTCACCAAGAGCACGCCCGAAGGGGCGCGCGACTACCTGGTGCCCAGCCGCGTGCACGACGGCCACTTCTTCGCGCTGCCGCAGAGCCCGCAGCTGTTCAAGCAGCTGCTGATGGTGGCCGGCTTCGACCGCTACTACCAGATCACCAAGTGCTTCCGCGACGAAGACCTGCGCGCCGATCGCCAGCCCGAGTTCACGCAGATCGACATCGAGACCTCGTTCCTGGGCGAAGACGAGATCCGCGCCGTCACCGAAGCCATGATCCGCGCCGTGTTCCGCCGTGCGCTCGGCGTCGAGCTGCCGGCGTATGCGCAACTGAGCTACGCCGACGCGATGTTCAGGTACGGCTCCGACAAGCCCGACCTGCGCGTGAAGCTCGAGTTCACCGAACTGACCGAGGTCATGAAGGACGTCGACTTCAAGGTCTTCTCGGGTCCCGCCAACGCCGTGGGCGGTCGCGTGGCGGCCCTGCGCATCCCCGGCGGCGGCGAGATGAGCCGCGGCGAGATCGACGGCTACGCCGAGTTCGTCAAGATCTACGGCGCCAGGGGCCTGGCCTGGATCAAGGTCAACGACGCCGCCAAGGGCCGCGAAGGGCTGCAGAGCCCGGTGGTGAAAAACCTGCACGACGCCGCCATTGCCGAGATCATCGCCCGCACCGGTGCGCGCAACGGCGACCTGCTCTTCTTCGGCGCCGACAAGGCCAAGATCGTCAACGACGCGCTCGGTGCGCTGCGCCTGAAGGTGGGGCACAGCGAGTTCGGGCGCCAGCACGGCCTGTTCGAGGACAAGTGGGCGCCGCTGTGGGTGGTGGACTTCCCGATGTTCGAATACGACGAGGAGTCGCAGCGCTGGAACGCGGTGCACCACCCCTTCACGGCGCCCAAGGACGGCCACGAGGACTTCATGGACACCGACCCCGGCCGCTGCGTGGCCAAGGCCTACGACATGGTGCTCAACGGCTGGGAAATCGGCGGCGGCTCGGTGCGTATCCACCGCGCCGAGGTGCAGAGCAAGGTCTTCGACGCGCTCAAGATCGGCCCCGAGGACGCGCAGCTCAAGTTCGGCTTCCTGCTCGACGCGCTGAAGTACGGCGCGCCGCCGCACGGCGGCCTGGCCTTCGGCCTGGACCGCATCGCCACGCTGATGGCCGGCGCCGAGAGCATCCGCGACGTCATCGCCTTCCCCAAGACGCAACGCGCGCAGTGCCTGCTGACGGGCGCGCCGAGCCTGGTCGACGAGGCGCAACTGCGCGAGTTGCACATCCGCTTGCGCAACCCGTCGCCGGCGGGGTGAAACAGCCATTGCGTACCCCGACCCCGGGCGCCGAAGGTATTGGCTAAAATGGCCAATATGAATCCTGGAGCGCAGCCATGCACGTGACCGCCACCGAGGCCAAGAACCGACTCGGGCAGATGCTGGAACATTGCCAGCGCGAGCCGGTGACGATAGAGAAGTCGGGTCGCCGGCACAGCGTGCTGCTGTCGGCGGCCCAATACGACGCGCTGGTGGCGGCGGCACCCCCCGCTGCCCAGGGCGGTGATCCGGGGCTTGCCTTCTACGAGAAGTACAAGGACTGGGTCGACCTGCAGAACGGCCTGGTCGAGAAGTACGGCATCCCCGGCGAAGAGTTTCGCGCCTGGTGAACGGGTGTGGCGCAGTTCGACGTCTACGACAATCCGAATGTCGCCCAGCGTGGTGCGTTCCCATACTTCGTCGTGCTGCAGAGTGACCAGTTGCGCGAATACTCGACGCGCCTGGCGATGCCCCTGACGCGCGCACCGGCAGTGTCGAAGGCCCCGCGCCGCCTCGCCCAGTCGGTGCTCGTGAAGGGCGAACGCCTGTATCTGGCGCCGCACCTCACGGCGGCGTTGCCGCATACGGTGCTGAGGCAGCCGGTCGAGTCACTCCGGGGCGTTTCGGCAGTCCTCATCGACGCCCTGGACGCCGTGGTCAGCGGTGTCTGAGCCGCGCCGCAACAAGATCCCTTGCTCGGTGCTGGTGGTCATCCACACCCCGGCACTGGAAGTGCTGCTCATCGAACGCGCCGACAAGCCGGGCTACTGGCAGAGTGTCACCGGCTCGCTGGATGCACCCGACGAAGCACTGGACACCGCCGCGCGCCGCGAAGTGCTGGAAGAGACCGGCATCCGCGGCGGCACGCTGCGCGACTGGGGCCACGCCAACGTCTACGAGATCTACCCCGTCTGGCGGCATCGCTACGCCCCGGAAGTCACGCACAACACCGAGCATGTGTTCGGCCTCACGGTGGCTGCCGGCACGCCGGTGGTGCTGAACCCGCGCGAACACCTGCACTTCCGTTGGCTGCCCTGGTGCGAGGCTGCCGCGGCCTGCTTTTCGCCCAGCAACACCGAAGCCATCCTGCAACTGCCGCGCCTGGCCGGCACCGCCTCATGAACGCACTCAACCCGTGGAATTCGACCCTGCTGCCGCCCACCGGCAGCGCCAGCACGCTGCGCGTGGCGACCTACAACATCCACAAGGGCGTGCGCGGCATGGGCCCGCGCAAGCGGCTGGAGATCCACAACCTGGGGCTGGCGGTGGAGGCCTTCGACGCCGACCTGGTATTCCTGCAGGAGGTGCGCCTGTCGCACAGCCGCGAGGCGCAGCGCTTTGCGCGCACCTCCTTCGGCTGGCCGGCCGAGGGCCAGGCCGAGTTCCTGGCCCCCGAGGGTTATGACGTCGCCTACCGCACCAACGCCGTCACGCGCTGGGGCGAGCACGGCAATGCGCTGCTGGCGCGCTGGCCCATCGGCGACATCGGCCACCACGACGTCAGCGACCACCGCTTCGAGCAGCGCGGCCTGCTGCACGTGCCGGTGGCCTGGAACGGCGTCACGGTGCACGCGGTGGTGGTGCATTTCGGCCTCGCACACCGCGGCCGCGTGCGCCAGGTGCAGCGGCTGGCGAGCTTCATCGAAGCCGAGGTGCCGGCGGGCGAGATGCTGGTGGTGGCGGGCGACTTCAACGACTGGGGTGAACGGCTGGACGATCCGATGCGCCAGCTCGGGCTGCAGCGCGCCTCGGCGCCCGGCGGGCCGCGCACGAACAAGGCCACCTTCCCTTCGCTGGCGCCGGTGTTCGCGCTCGACCGCTTCTACCTGCGTGGCCTGAGCTGCCGCTCGACGATGGTGCCGCGCGGCATGGTGTGGGCACGCATGTCGGACCACCTGCCGCTGGTCGCCGAGCTCGAGCCGACCTGAGCTGAGCCGCGATGCCCGGCGTCGACCTCGAGCGCCTGCGCAGCTGGACCAGCGTCCCGGCGCCGCGCTTCGTCGGCGGCAACCAGGTCGAACTGCTGGAGGGCGGCGACGCCCTGTTTGCGCGCATGTGCCAGGCCATCGACGCCGCCGGCGGCGAGGTCTGGCTGGCGACCTACATCTTCGACGACGATGCCGCGGCCAGCGCCGTCGCCGATGCGCTGAAGCGCGCGTCGGCGCGTGGCGTGGCGGTGCACGTGGTGGTGGACGGCTTCGGCTGCATCACCACCCTGGGCCGCGTGCGCCGCCTGTTCGCCGGCAGCGGCGTGCGGCTGCAGGTGTTCCGCCCGCTCGACCACTGGTATGCGTGGTTGCAGCCGGGTCAGCTGCGTCGGCTGCACCAGAAGCTGTGCGTGTGCGACGAGCAGGTCGCCTTCGTCGGTGGCATCAACATCATCGACGACCGCCACGACATGAACCACGGCTGGCTCGACGCGCCGCGGCTGGACTTCGCGGTGGCGATCCGGGGGCCGCTGGTGGCGTCGGTGCACGCCACCGCACGCGCGATGTGGGCGCGCGCGCACCTGTGGCGCAGCTGGCGCGACGAGGTGCGCGCGATCGCGCGCAGCATGCGGCCGGGGAAAAGGGCGATGTCGGTGCTGCGCGAACTGCGCGGCGCGACCGCGGAGCCTGAAGTCGCGAGCCAGGCGCCGATGCGTGCCGCCTTCGTCGTACGCGACAACCTGCGCCAGCGCCGTGCCATCGAGCGCAGCTACGTCGAGGCCATCCGCCATGCGCGCACGCGCGTGGACATCGCCGTGCCCTACTTCTATCCCAGGCAGGCCTTCCGCCGCGCGCTGCGCCGTGCGGCACGCCGCGGCGTGCGCGTGCGCCTGCTGCTGCAGGGCAAGATCGACTACCGCCTCGCCGGGCTGGCGGCGCAGGTGCTCTACGAACAGCTGCGCGTCGCCGGCGTGCACATCTACGAATACACGCCGGCCTTCCTGCACGCCAAGGTGGCAGTGATCGACGACGACTGGGCCACCGTGGGCAGTTCCAACATCGACCCACTGTCGCTGCTGCTCAACCTGGAGGCCAACGTGGTGGTCCGCGACGCCGAGTTCGCGCGCGCACTGGCCGCGCGTTTCGATGTCGCCTTCGCGGCCTCCGTCGAAGTCACCGAGACACCCGTGCGCACCGGCTGGCGCGGCTGGCCGCAGCGCGCGCTGGTGGCCTGGGCGGCGGCGATCTACCTGCGCGTGGCTGGCATCACCGGCCGGTATTGACGGCCCGAGCGCGGGGGCCGAAGCCGGCGCCATGACCCCGGTTCCGGGCCCTCACGCGGGCGCGGCGCACATCTTCGCAGGCTCTCAATCGCCGCCTGTTTGCCCGGCCAGCTGCACGGTGAGCTGCGGCTCCTTGATCCTGGCATCGATGCGGCTCTCGACGAAGATGCGCTTGGGGTCGACGCCGCGCTGGGTCAGGAAGCGGCGCACCGCCTGCAGCCGGGCCGGCGTCATGTCGCGCTCGCCCTGGCCGCTGCCGTCGATCTGCCACGGGCCGGTGGGCACCACCAGCGCCACCTCCACCCGCAGATCGCGCGCTTCGACGATCAACTCGGTGAGCCTCGCGCGCGCACTCTCGGTGAGCTGGTCACCGACGAAAAGCCCGCGTGCCGGCAAGGACGTCGTGCGCACACGGGCCTTGTCGTCGCTGATCCGGGCCGACGGGGGCAGCGGTTCGACGGCCTGGTCGCCGGGAGCGGCGGCCAGTGTGCCGCAAGCCAGCAGCACCGCCAGGGCACAGGTCACGGGTAACAAGCAGCGGATCATGATGGGGCGCCTGGACAGTCCTGCCCTGCATTGTGGACCCGGCGCCGGCGGCGTGCGCGACGGCTTGATCGTGGTCAAGCTCGGCTGTCGCAGGCTCGCCAGCACCGTGGTGGCAGCGTAACCTCGGGCTTTCCAGACTGAGCGGGAGTATGCGCATGAAGATCCTGTTGCCCGTCGACGGCTCGGCGGCCGCGCTGGCTGCCGTGGGCTACGCCCTGCAGCTGGCGCGCGAAGGCCTGCAGGCCGAGTTCGTGCTGGCCAATGTGCAGGAGCCGCCTTCGCTGTACGAGATGGTGGTGGCGCACGATGCCGAGGTCATCGAACACGTGCGCAGCGAAGCCGGTGCCGAGCTGTTGCGGCCTGCCGAGGCCCTGCTGGAAGACGCCGGGCTGTCCTACGAGAGCGAAGTGGCGGGCGGGCAGCCGGCCACGGTGCTGGTCGAGCTGCTCGAGAATTACGGCTGTGACGCCGTCGTGATGGGCGCCCGCGGCGCCGGCAGCGGCAGCGGCTCGGTGGCGCTGGCGATGCTGCAACACAGCCCGGTGCCGGTGACGCTGGTGCGCGCGCCGGAGACCGCAGAGGGCCCAGCGGACGAGGGCGAGTCGGAAAGCTGAGCTCGTCTGGTTGCCGGTCGCACCCAGCGCGGCGCAAGCGGGCATGTCGCGCCTGTTCATCGCACTGTGGCCCGACGAATCGCTGCGGCAGGCGCTGCGGGACTGGCGTGAAGCTTGCCCCGGCGGCGTCGGCACCAGGCCCGTCGCGCCGGAGCAGTTGCACCTGACCTTGCACTTCCTGGGCCAGGTGCCGAGCCAGCAGATAGCGCAACTGCGCTGCGCGCTGCGCCTGCCGTTGCGGGCCTTCGAGCTCCGCTTCAGCCGTTGCGAGCGCTGGCCGGGCGGGGTGCTCGTCGTGTCGCCCGACGCCGTGCCACCAGCGCTGGCAGAGCTGCATGCCGCGCTGGGCGAGGTCTTGCGCCGCCTCGGGCTGCCCACCGAAGCACGCGCGTTCCGGCCGCACATCACCCTGGCGCGCAGGCACAAGGGCCCCCTGCCGTCTGCGGCGGCGGCGGCGCTGCGTTGGGACGTGCGCGGCTATGTGCTGGTGGAATCCGGCGCCCGGGCCGGCGGCGGGTATGCCGTCCTCGAAGCCTACGACTGAGGCCCGCCGCGGCAAACGAGCGACCATTGCGTCGACCGGCGCAGCACTCGCATCGGTGGCGCGATGCATGTCTTCACAGGCGCTCGGGCGCAGCCGGGCCACGGCCACGGCGCCATGCGTCGTCGTTGACCCAACTCAATCCATGGCGCGGCGCGTTGCGCCAAGGTTCGCATGGTCCAGGTGTCGACCGGCGGTGAAGCGGCCGGGCCGGCAGACGGCATGGGGAAAGTCATGAGCAGCATCGTTCTGGACCCGGAGTCGTGGGAATCGGTGGAGGCCGGCACCGAGGCCTACATCGAGCAATGGCTGGTCGCCGAGGGAGACCATGTGCACGCCGGCCAGGTGCTGGCGCGCGCGAACCTGCTGCACACGCTGGTCGACGTGCCGAGCGCACACGCCGGCGTGCTGGAGGAGATCGTCGTCGCCGCGGGCGAGAAGTTCGCTCCCGGGACGGTGCTGGGGCGTGTGATCGCGACCTGAGTGCCAGCGCCGCCGGTCGGGCCGCGGGTCGGGACTTACCCCGCCCCGGTGTCTGGCGGCGCCTGAACCGGCATACAGTCGATCGGTTTGAACCTCAACACGCAGGAGACCCTCGATGAAGTTCCCCGCCCGGCTTGCCGCCATTCCCGCTATCGCACTGGCCTTTTCGTTCGGCGTCGGCGCCGTACAGGCCCAGACCGCGATGAAGATCAGTATCTCCGTCGGCCAGAACTCGCACCAGGGCGTCGGCATCGACACCTTCGCGCGCGAAGTCGAAAAGCGCACCGGCGGCCGCTACAAGGTGCAGACTTTCTATTCAGGCTCGCTGGGCGGCGAGCGCGAGTCGATCGAGGCCGTGCAGCTGGGCACGCAGGAGCTCACGCTCACCTCGACCGGCCCGGTGCCGAACTTCGTGCCCGCGGCGCGCATCCTCGACATCCCCTTCCTGTTCCGCGACAAGGCGCATGCGCGCGCCGTGCTCGACGGCCCCATCGGGCAGGAGATGCTCAAGGAGTTCGAGCCCAAGGGCTTCAAGGCGCTGGCCTGGGCCGAGAACGGCATCCGCCACATGACCAACAGCAAGCGCGCCGTCAACGCCCCGGAAGACCTCAAGGGCCTGAAGATGCGCACGATGGAAAACCCGGTGCACGTGGCGGCCTACAAGGGCTTCGGCATCATCACCACGCCGATGGCCTTCCCCGAGGTCTTCACGGCGCTGCAGCAGGGCACGGTGGACGGCCAGGAGAACCCGCTGTCGGTGATCATGGCGGCCAAGTTCGAACAGGTGCAAAAGCACCTCACGCTCACCGGCCACGTCTACAGCCCGGCCATCTTCCTCATGAACAAGGCGGCCTTCGACAAGCTCTCGGCCGCCGACAAGCAGGCCTTCCTCGACGCCGCCAAGGAAGCCACGCGCGCCAACCGCGCGCGTGTCGACGAGGACGACACCAAGGGCGTGGCCGAGCTGCGCGCCAAGGGCATGCAGGTGGTCGAGAACCCCGACAAGGCCAGGTTCCAGGCCGCGCTGGCGCCGGTGTATGCCGACTTCGAGAAGCAGTTCGGCAAGGCCAACATCGACCGCATCCGCAACTTCAAGTAAACGCGGCGCGGTGCGCGAGCTGTTCCTGAGGGCCGAGCGCGGCACGACCGCGCTGGCCACCGCGCTGGCCTGCGCCATGCTGGCGGCGGCCGCCGGCATGGGGCTGTGGCAGATCGTCACCCGCTTCATCATCGAACGCCCGGCCGAGTGGACCGAGGTGTTGATCCGCTTCACGCTGATCTGGATGGTGTTCATGGGCGTGCCGGCGGCCTTCCGCGCCGGCGCCATGGTCAGCGTCGACGTGCTCTACCGCTGGAGCGGCCGGCGCGTGCGGCGCGTGCTCGACGCCCTGGTGGCCCTCGCCGCGCTGGTGCTGGTGGCCGTGATCGTGTGGGTCGGCTGGGACTACGCGCAGCGCGGCAAGGTGCAGACGGTGACGGGCCTGGAGGACATGTCGATGTTCTGGGCCTACCTGGCGCTGCCGGTCGGCGGCATCTTCTCGGCCATCGCGATCATCGGCAACTGGGTCGACCCGCAGCGGCTGGAACTAGAGCACGCGGCATGAAGGCCGGCGCATGACGACAGCGATGTTGCTGACGATGGTGCTGTGCTTCGCACTCACCATCTCGGTGGCGGTGTCGATCGGACTGGCGGCGCTGGTCGGCATCCAGATCACCAATGTCAACATGTTGGTGGCGGTCAAGGAGATGTTCTCCGCCATCAACAAGTTCCCGCTCGCAGCCATACCGTTCTTCATCCTCGCCGGCAACCTGATGGAAACCGGCGGCATCTCGCGCCGGCTGGTCGAGTTCGCCAAGAGCCTGGTCGGCGGCGTGCAGGGCGGCCTGCCGATGACCTGCGTGCTGACCTGCATGATCTTCGCCGCGGTGTCGGGCTCGTCGGTGGCCACCACCTTCGCCATCGGCGCCATCCTGGTGCCGGCGCTGATCAAGCACGGCTACCCGACACCCTACGCGGCGGCGCTGCAGGCCACCAGCGCCGAACTCGGCGTCGTCATCCCGCCGTCGATCCCGATGATCCTGTACGGCGTGGCGGCCGAGGTCTCGATCGGCGAGATGTTCATCGCCGGTGTCGGCCCGGGGCTGCTGATCGGCGGCGCGCTGATGCTCTTCGTCTACCTGTGGTGCAAGTGGAAGGGCTGGGGCAAGGGCGACGGCGAGGGCCGCCTGCCGTTGTCGACGGCGGCGCGCGACCTCGCCTTCGTGGCCGGCTTCGGCATCGTCGTCTGGCTCGTGCGCCAGCTGACGGCGGACCAGACCACCCACCTGCTGGCGCCGGTGGCCTACCTCGCCCTGTGCCTGGCCGTGCCGCGGCTGCGTCGCATCGCCACCGCGAACGCCGGTCTGGCGCTGCTGATGCCGGTGATCATCCTCGGCGGCATCTACGGCGGCATCTTCACGCCCACCGAGGCCTCGGCGGTGGCCGTGTTCTACGCCCTGCTCGTCGGCATGGGCGTGTACGGCGAGATCGGCACGGCCGACCTGTACCGCATCCTGCGCAAGTCGGTCATGTCGGCGGCGGTGATCATGTTCATCATTGCCAACGCCGGGCTCTTCGCCTACCTGATCACGCGCGCCGGCGTGCCCACCGCCATCGGCGAGTGGCTCAAGGACGTGCTGCAGAGTCCGCTGCTGTTCCTGCTCGGCGTCAACCTGGCGCTGTTCCTGATCGGCATGTTCATCGAGACCAGCGCGGCGATCATCGTGCTGGCGCCGATCCTGGCGCCGGTGGCGCTGTTCTTCGGCGTCGACCCGGTGCATTTCGGCGTCGTCATGGTCGTCAACCTCGCTTTGGGCATGATCACGCCGCCCTTCGGCGTCAACCTGTTCGCCGCCTGCACGGTGGCGCGTATCTCGCTGGACCGCGTCGTCGGGCATCTCGTGCCCTTCGTGCTCGTGGTGCTGGCCTGTCTGATGGTGATCACCTTCACGCCGGCGCTGACACTCACGCTGCGCGATCTCGTCTACCGTTGACCCGGCATGGCCATGTCGGCCCGGAGCAAGAGTAGTGCAGGCGCAGCGCATTGGCGATGCGTTCAGAGCGCGTCGGTGGACGCTGAGCAGCCGCCCCCGGGTTGCCCCCGTTACC
>JACZKT010000250.1 GCA_014859905.1 Rubrivivax sp. | reverse complement strand
GCATCCTGGTCGCCGGGCAGCCACCGTTGGGCGTGCGGCTCGGCGAGCCCTCGCCACGGGAGTTCAAGGCCCGCGCGCCGTTCACGCGCGTGGACCTGGAACGCACGCGGGCCGTGCGGCTGGCCGCGCGGCGCGCCTTCGTGGAACTCAAGATCACGTTCATGCAGGCCCTGGCCGACGTGCCGCAGGTGCGCTGGCTGCATGCCCAGGTGCGCAGCGCCGAAGAGCCGGTGGACCTGTGGCTGCTGCGGGCGCCCGTCTTCGCTGCCCTCGACGGCGCAGACCCTGAATTTCGCCAACGCCGGCGGGCGCTGCGCCGCGGCCTCGATTCGGTGTTCCCCGAGCTCGAGTCGGCCAGCGGCTTCGTGCCGTTCTGACGCGCCGCGGCGTCAGCGCTTCACGCGTGCCTTGAAGGTACGGCGGAACTTGTCCACCTTGGGCGCCACCACGAACGCGCAATAGCCCTGGTTGGGGTGGTTCGTGTAGTAGTGCTGGTGCTCGTCCTCGGCGCGCCAGTAGTTGGCCAGCGGCAGCACCTCGGTGACGACGCGCCCACGCAGCGCCGCGTTGGCCTGCGCCACCACCTCGCGCACCACCGGCTCCTGCGCGGCGTCGTGCAGGTAGATGCCGCTGCGGTATTGCGGGCCGATATCGTTGCCCTGCTGGTTCAGTGTCGTCGAGTCGTGGATGTTGAAGAAGATCTCCAGCACCTCGGGCAGCGAGATGCGGTCGGCGTCGAAGCTCACGCGCACGACCTCGGCGTGGCCGGTGGTGCCGCTGCAGACCTGCTCGTAGCTCGGGTGCTCCAGGTGACCGTTGGCGTAGCCGCTTTCGACCGCCGTCACGCCGTCGACGAGTTCGTACACCGCTTCCAGGCACCAGAAGCAGCCACCGCCGAGGGTGATGAGTTGTCGATTCATGCTGCTGACTCCTTGACGCCTGCTTGCCCGCTGGTCAACGCCGCCGCGTGCGCGACTCCTTACACTCGCGATGATTATCCGGAGATCACCACCATGCCGACCAAGTTCACCTGGGATGACCCTTTCTTCTTCGACAGCCAGCTCGGCAGCGACGAGCGCGCCGTGCGCGACGCCGCCGCCGCCTACTGCCAGGAGCGGCTGCAGCCGCGCGTGCTGATGGCCGCGCGCCACGAGACCTTCGACCGCACGATCATGAACGAGATGGGCGAACTGGGCCTGCTGGGCAGCACCATCGAAGGCTACGGCTGCGCCGGCCTGAACCACGTCTGTTACGGGCTGGTGGCGCGCGAAGTGGAACGTGTCGACTCCGGCTACCGCAGCGCGATGAGCGTGCAGAGCTCGCTCGTCATGCACCCCATCCATGCCTACGGCAACGAGGCGCAGCGCCAGAAATACCTGCCCAAGCTGGCCACCGGCGAGTGGATCGGCTGCTTCGGCCTCACCGAGCCCAACCATGGCAGCGACCCGGCGGGCATGCTCACGCGCGCCAAGCCGGTCGATGGCGGCTACCTGCTCAAGGGCAGCAAGATGTGGATCACCAACAGCCCGATCGCCGACGTCTTCGTCGTCTGGGCCAAGACGGAAGACGCCGGCGGCAAGGTCGGCGGCCAGGAGAGCATCCACGGCTTCATCCTCGACAAGGGCATGAAGGGCCTCACCGCGCCCAAGATAGAAGGCAAGATGAGCCTGCGCGCCAGCATCACCGGCGAGATCGTGATGGACGACGTGTTCGTACCGGCCGAGAACCTGCTGCCCGGCGTGCACGGCCTGAAGGGCCCCTTCGGCTGCCTGAACAAGGCGCGCTACGGCATTGCCTGGGGCGCCCTGGGTGCGGCCGAGTTCTGCTGGCACGCCGCGCGCCAGTACACCATGGACCGCCGGCAGTTCGGCCGCCCGCTGGCCCAGAACCAGCTGATCCAGAAGAAGCTCGCCGACATGCAGACCGAGATCACGCTCGGCCTGCAAAGCGTGTTGCGCGTGGGCCGCCTGATGGACGAGGACCGCGCGGCGCCGGAGATGATCAGCCTCGTCAAGCGCAACAGCTGCGGCAAGTCGCTGGAGATCGCCCGCCTGGCACGCGACATGCACGGCGGCAACGGCATCCACGACGAGTACCACGTCATCCGCCACATGATCAACCTGGAGACGGTCAACACCTACGAAGGCACGCACGACGTGCACGCGCTCATCCTGGGCCGCGCACAGACAGGACTGCAGGCCTTCTTCTGATCGCTGCGCGCGCGACGGTGTGAACGAGCTCTTCCTGAGCCTGGGCCTGGCGTCCTGGAAACCGCTGCTGGCCGCGCTGCTGTTCCCGCCGCTGCCCTTCCTGGTGCTGGTGGTCGCAGGGGCACGGCTGATGTTCCGGCGCCGCGGGCTGGCCTGGCTGCTCGTGCTGCTGGGCGTGGCCGGCGTGTGGCTGGGCAGCACCAGCGCGGTCGGCGGCGGTCTCACGCGCTGGCTGCTGAAGCCGCCGCCGGCGTTGACCGAAAGCCAGGTCGCCGAACTCAGGCGCACGCCCAGGG
>JACZKT010000249.1 GCA_014859905.1 Rubrivivax sp. | reverse complement strand
GCGCCGGTCCCGGCGCGGCCGCGCGGCGCGATGCGATAGTCGGCGCGCATCAACGCCGGATGCGCGGCCTCGACCGCGCGCAGTTGCGCCATGTTCATCGCGCTGGCGTGCAGTGCCTGGTCGAACTCCTCTTGCGCGCGGATCCGGGCCTCGGCCAGCACCATCTGGCAGCGCGACAGCGCGTGCACCTCGGCGTCGCCCTTGATCTCGATCGGCGCGTACAGCAGTTCGGGGTGGCGGCCGAGCACCTGCGCCATGGCGCCGACCGACATCGTGTTCGGCAGACAACCGTATGGCGACAGCTCGCACACCATGTGTGCGCTGCGATGGCGCAAGGCGTGCAGCGCCTTGCCGATCAGCATGTAGCCCTCGCCGCCCTCCAGGCCCGGGTGGAAGAACGGTGCGGCAAGCTGCGCCAGCTCTTCCTGCCGCGGCAGCTCGCGCGGCAGATCGCCCAGCGCATGGCGCAGGCGGTCATATTCGCGCCGCAGCCAGCGGCGCAGCGCCACAACCAGCGTCTTGCGCATCGCGTAGCGGTCGACCTTGTGGCGCCGTTCGTCCAGCGAGCGTTCGAACCAGGCCAGGACATAGTCGAGCCAGACCGTGACCGGCGGCGGCACGACTTCGGCGCCTTCGCGCTCGAGCCAGCGCTTGATGTCGTGGTTGCCCTCGCCTTCGTGTGTCTGCAGCCAGAACTCGCCGGTGATCTTCACCTTGGGGCGCACGCGCAGCCGGTCGACTTCGATGCCGCTCCACAACGCGCGCACCTCGGCAAGCGCGCGCGTGTGGTGGCGGCTCGCCAGATACCAGGCCACCGTGCGCCACCTGCCGCGCTGCGGCGGCGCCTCGCACAGCGCCCGGGCCATGCGCTCGACGCTTTGCCGCAGCACGGTCGCGGTCGCGCCGGGCAGCGTCTCGTACGGCCGCGTCATGTATTCGAGATCGGTCAGCAGATCGCCGATCATCAGCGCCCAGACCGCCGCCAGCGTGAAAGGCAGGTTGACATCGATCGCCGATCCGTCCTGGCCCTGCGACTCCAGGTGGTACTGGTCGAGCAGGAACATCCGCAACGGCTCCAGTCCGATCCCGGCCAGCGCCATCGCGTACGACTCGTGGTACTGACCAAAGCGGCACGGCCCGCAGCTGCCGGCGGTGACGAATGCGTAGCGGCGCAGGACCTGCTCGCGCCCCTCGCTCGCGACACGCTCGCGCAGGTGTCGGGCCAGGTTGCCGGCCGTGAACGCGGTCGGGCAGCAGGCGCCGGCGTCAATGAGCGCCTTGCCGCAGTCGAGATCGGCCTTGCCGATGTTCGGCAAGGGGGCGCAGCGATAGCCCAGGCTCTCCAGCGCGACCTGCATCAACTGCTCATGTTTCCACGTCAGGCCGCCGAACAGCAGCGTCACGTCGCCGCGATCACCCGCGCCGAGCGGCGGCGGGCGATAGGCCTTGTAGTGCACGGTCTGCGGGATGGTCATCGAACCTCCGGCGGCGTTCCGTGACAAGCCACCACCCCTTCGCGATCGGCTGCCAGACACGCTGCCGTCAGTGTGCCGGCGTGGCGCGGCCCGGATTTGCGTTGGCGCAATGCCGGCGCCGTTCCCCGCGGCCCAAGCCCGCAGCCGGCGCAACTCTTTGTCCATCGAGCCACGCCGCGCCACTCACTTCCCGGCAATCCTGGATTCGTCCTCATCCATGCTGCAATGCCGACCCGTCCCGCACACCCGCACAAGCAATGTGCTGAACGGTCCCAAGCAGGCCATTTCACAAGTACGGTCACGCAATGAGATCGATGGATTTCGCCGCCAGGCTAGGCGCAGACCCGCCGCCGCACTGCCACGCCGCCGGCGGCCAGGATGTTGGGGTAGATCGCCTGCAGGTACCCGTCGGCGACCACGGTGCGCTGCACCGGGATGCCGAGTTCCTCCAAGCCGAAGCCCGAAAGCCGCGCCACACGGCCCACGGCGCACAGCAGCACGTCGAAAGCAAGGCGCCCTTCCTGGCCGCCGGCATCGACGACGATGAACTTCTCGTCACCCACCTTCTCGCAGCGCAGCGCCTGGTGGCCGGTGAGCACGGCCACGCCATCGTCCTGCAGCGCCTGCCGGGCGAAGGCCGAAACCTCCTCGTCCTCGCGCAGCATGAGGCGCGTCGCCAGCTCGATCTGCGTCAACCCCATCGGCAGCTTGAGTCGCCTCAGGACTCGGCGCCACCGCCGGCGCGCAGGTCGGTGGCCGTGGTCACGGCCGTCTGCAGCGCCAGTCGCACGCCCTGCACCAG
>JACZKT010000248.1 GCA_014859905.1 Rubrivivax sp. | reverse complement strand
TAGCCGTCCAGCGAAACCTGGCGGAAGGACTTGCTGTCGTCGTCGCGCGCGCCGCGTTCGATGAGCAGGGCGCGCACCTCGTCGCGTGTCTTCAGCGCGTCCACCCATTTGTGCTCCTGCGCCCAGCGCGCCCAGCTGCCCAGCGGGCACCGGGTGCAGTACCTGGAGGCCAGGCCGCCGGTGCGGTCGACCAGCCCCAGCTCCACCGCCTGGCGGCCGCTCCAGACGCGGCCCTGGCCGACTTCGTCGATGCGCTCCGGCGTGGTCTTGCGCGCCGTGGCGGCCAGCGTCGTGAAGTCGAGGTAGGCGCGGTCGATGACGGACTGCACCAGGTGCCCGAAGCGCGGGTCGAAGGCGCGCCGCGGGTCGTAGGCGCCGGCCAGCCAGGTGGTGGTGACGCCGCCGGTACGCACGCCCAGCTTGTCCATCGCGCCCGCGGCCGTAGGCAGCAGGGCAACGACGCCGATCGAGCCGGTGATGGTGGCTTCGTCGGCGATCACCTCGTCGGCGGCCATCGAGATCCAGTAGCCGCCCGACGCCGCCACGTCGCCCATCGACACCACCACCGGCTTGCCCGCCGTTCGCGTGAGCTCGAGCTCGCGGCGCACGAGTTCGGAGCCGAAGGCGCTGCCGCCGGGCGAGTTGACGCGCAGCACGATGGCCTTGATCTTGTCGTCGTCGCGCGCCTTGCGCACCAGCTCGGCGGTGGACAGGCCGCCGATGCGGCCGGCCGGCGCGCGGCCGTCGCTGATCTCGCCCTGGGCCACGATCACGCCCACCGCGTCGCCGCCGCTGGCGGGCTCGACATGGTCGAGGTAGCCGTCCAGCGAAACCTGGCGGAAGGACTTGCTGTCGTCGTCGCGCGCGCCGCGTTCGATGAGCAGGGCGCGCACCTCGTCGCGTGTCTTCAGCGCGTCCACCCATTTGTGCTCCTGCGCCCAGCGCGCCGGGTTGCCGCCGGCGGCCTGCAGGCTGCCGGGCAGCGATTCGATGGCCAAGGCCACGCTGCCGGCGGGAAGTTGGCGCGCCTTCTCGACACTGCCGGTCCAGCTCTGCCACAGCGACCCGTAGAGCGCGCCCTCGGACTCCAGCGACTCCTTCGACGGCGCGTTGGCCGACCAGGTCTCGGCGAAGTTCTTGAACTTGCCCACGCGCAGCACGTTGGCGGTGACGCCGACGCGGTCGAGCAGGTCCTTGTAGTAGTTGCGATAGCGGCCGTAGCCCTCGACGTAGACCATGCCCATCGGGTGCAGCCAGATCTCGGTGGCGTGCGCGGCCAGGTAGTACTGGCGCTGGTCGAAGCTGGAGCCCCAGGCATAGACCGGCTTGCCGGCGGCCTTGAAGCGTTCGACGGCAGCGGCGATCTCGCGCAGCGTCGGCAGCCCGGCGCCGGCGAAGTCGTCCAGCATCAGCAGCGCGTGCGGCACGTGTTCGTCCCTGGCCGCGGCGTCGAGAACGGCAATCACGTCGCGCAGCCGGGTGGCGCCGTCGTCCTCGCCGCGCAACTGCCTGAGCAGGCCGGCGCGCAGGCTGCCGGAACGCTGTTCGACCACCGGGCCGGACAGGTCGAGCACGAGCGCAGTGCGGGGTTTGATCGAAGGCGGCCCGGCCTTGAACGCGGCCCATACGCCGACGACGATCAGCGTCAGCAGCAGCAGGTTGACAAGCGCGCGCCGGCCGGCGTCGAGCAGCCGCCACAGGCCGCGCAGCGCGCGGCCGAAAGAAGACAGGATCGGAGAAGACATGAATGCGGGCCTGCAAGGGGTGTCGATGCGCCGAGCATAGGCAAGAAGCGCGGTGCACGCCGCGCGCTTGCGACGAAACCCCCGCCCGCGCGGGCCAGTCGCCCGCAGGCCGGCCCGGCCGCGATTGAGATACTCGCAGCCCCATGCAAGCGATCCTCGCCGTCACCATTCCCTTCTTCGCGCTCGTGCTGTGCGGCTACCTGGCCGCCCGGCGGCACGTGCTGCCGGAAAGCGCGATCCCCGGGCTGAATGCCTTCGTGCTGTATTTCGCGCTGCCCTGCATGCTGTTCCGCTTCGGCATGAACACGCCGGTCTTCGACCTGCTCAACCCGGTGGTGCTGGTGGTCTACCTGTGCGCCGCGCTGCTGATCGTGTTCTTCACCATCGCGGTGTCGCTGAACGACCGCGTGCAGCTCAAGGACGCCGCTTTCGGCGCCCTGGTGGCGGCGTTCCCGAACACCGGCTTCATGGGCGTGCCCTTGCTGGCGGCCCTGCTCGGGCCGGCGGCCGCCGGCCCGGTGATCGCCACCATGCTGGCCGACCTGTTCGTGACCAGTTCGCTGTGCAT
>JACZKT010000247.1 GCA_014859905.1 Rubrivivax sp. | reverse complement strand
CGTCGAGGCGCTGGAGCCGCGCGGCGCGCCCACCCTGCACGCCGCACGCGCGGCCGGCGAACCGGTGGACGTGGCGGTGTCGGGCCTGGCTGCCGATGCCTTGGGTGCGCGCCGCATCGGCGGCATCGCCTGGCCGATCTGCCGGCGCTTCGTGGCCGCTGCGCACCTGGTCGACGACGCGGCCATCACCGCCGCCCAGCGGCAGCTGTGGCGCGATTTGCGGCTGGCGGTGGAGCCGGCCGCGGCCTTGCCGCTGGCGGCCCTGCTGTCGGGTGTCGTGCAGCCGGCCCCAGACGAGCGCGTGGTGCTGATCCTCTGCGGCGCCAACTTCGACCCCGCCGCGCTGTAGCCCGGGCCGCGAAACCCGGCGTCACTGAAGCAAGCCCAACACGGACCCGGATGCTCATCCGGGCGCCATGCTCAGCTGAGCTTGTCCAAGGTCCCCGTGCTTTCGGCGAGCAGGTAGTAGAAGGTGACCCGGCTCTTCTTCGGCACGGCCTTCATCTTCTGCACCACCGCCTTGATCCCGGCGTCGGCCGCCCCTGGCACGAGCCCCAACTTCTTGGCGGCAAAGCCGTCACGAACCGTGGCCAGTTCGTCGGGATCCGTTGCCGACACCAGCGAGGCGTCGGCGCTGCGCAGTGCGATTCCGCAGTACTTCACGATCGCAGCGACCGCCGCTTCGTTGACATCGGCCGTGTGTTTCTTGATATCCGCGAGGTAGTCGGTCATCTCGGTCTCCTGGGCGAAGTCGCCTGTCGCAAGCCTAACCATCCGCAGAACGCCGCGATTGACCTCACTCAATCCCTGCGGGCGAGGGTCGCCGATCATTCGCGGCGGTGCTGGTACGGGCCGGTTGTTCGTTGACGCCCCCGGCCCGGGCTTGCACACAGATGCCCGCAGTCTTCCCCTTGGAGCCCTTATGAAAGTGATTCGCACCGTCCTGACGATGGCCCTTGCCCTGAGCGGCTTCGGCCTTGTCCACGCCCAGCCTGCGGTGAAGACCGATGGCCAGTACCGCGCGGCGCTCGGTCTGGGTGCCAGCATGTCTTCCGGCAACACCGACAGCCGCAACCTGTCCCTGACCGCCGACGCCGTGCGTGCCACCGACCAGGACAAGACCTCGCTGTACGGCCATGCGCAATACGCGCGCTCGGACGGCGTGACCACTGCCGAGCAAGTGCGCCTGGGGGGTCGTCAGGACCACAACCTGAGCCGCGCCTACTTCGCCTTCGGCGGCCTGGACCTGGAGCGCAACAAGTTCTCGAACCTGAAGGTTCGCGGTCAGCTCAGCGGCGGCCTGGGCTGGCACGCCATCAAGTCCCCGACCACCACCTTCGATCTCTTCGGCGGCCTGAGCTACACCAGCGACAAGTACTTCAACGCCACCTTGATCGATGGCCGGACGCGCCATTCGTACGACTACTTCGGGCTGCTGCTGGGCGAGGAATCGACGCACAAGCTGAGCGAGACGACCAGCGTCAAGCAGCGCCTGATCCTGGTGCCCAACCTCAAGGATCGGGGCGAATTCCGCGCCAACTGGGACGCCGGCCTGGCGGTCGCGATGAGCAAGGCCATGAACCTCAACGTCGGCTTGTCGGTGGCCCACAACAGCGATCCCGGCGCTGGCCGCAAATCGACCGATACCCTGCTCACGACGGGCGTCTCGATCAAGTTCGAGTAGGCGCCGCTGCGTCCTTCGCGCCTCGGGCCCGCAGTTCGCGTGCGGTGATCGTGGACTTGAAGTCGTGCGGCGCCCGCGGGTCGGTGCAGCCGCCGGCGTGTCAGGGCATGATTGGCGCCCGCCCCCTTCGTGCCGGCCATGAACCTGCCCCACATCCGCTTCATCCAGGTACCGACCTGCGACGCTGCCGACCCGCGTGCCGAGTTGGCCTCGGGTCTGCTGCGCCAGCCGGCGGCGGTGGCGCCCAAGTTCTTCTACGACCGGCTCGGATCGGCCCTGTTCGCCGCCATCACCGAGTTGCCCGAGTACTACCCGACACGTACCGAAGCTGCCATCTTCGCCGCCCACCAGGCCGACATGGCAGCGGCGCTGACGTCCCGTCTCGGCCCGCACTGCACCCTGGTCGATCTGGGCGCCGGTGACGGTGCCAAGGCCGCGCGCCTGTTCGCGCCGCTGCAGCCGGTGCGCTACGTCGCAGTGGACATCTCGGTGGACTTCATGCACGACGCCTTGCGCGGCTTGCAGCAGCGCTTCCCGGCCATCGAGATGGTCGGCGTCGGGCTCGATTTCTCGCTGCAGCTGGAACTGCCAGCCGGTGTACTGGACGGCCCGGTGCTGCTGTTCTACCCCGGCTCGAGCATCGGCAACTTCGGCCCCGAAGCGGCGCTGCGCCTGCTGCGGCAGGCGAGGGCGGCGGCGCAGGGTGGGGCGCTGCTGATCGGTGTCGACCTGGTCAAGCCGCGCGCGGTGCTCGAGGCCGCCTACGACGACGCGCTCGGTGTCACCGCGGCCTTCAACCTGAACCTGCTGCGCCATGTGAACCGGGTGCTCCGCAGCGACTTCGACGTGCGCGACTGGCGCCACGTGGCCTTCTTCGATGCCGAGGCCTCGCGCATCGAGATGCACCTGGAGGCGCGGCGTGCGCACACGGTGCGCTGGCCGGGCGGCGAGCGCCGTTTCGAGAGCGGCGAGCGCATCCATACCGAGGACTCGTACAAGTGGACCGGCACCGGCTTCGAGGCCTTGCTGGGTGACGCCGGCTACACCCGTGTGCAGACCTGGACCGACGAGCGCGGCTGGTTCGCGGTCATGCTGGCGTTTGTCGCCTGATTGCTTCTCGGCCATCGAACGTTCACGTCACAGCGCACAGCTGCGAAAGCCGGCGTAGATGTCGTTGCGCTCGGGGGCGTAGAAGTTGCGGTAGCGCGGATGATGCAGGCGCGGCTGGGTGGCGAGGGAGGCCCCGCGCAGCACGCGGCGCTGGCCGAACCAGGGCGCCGAGTAGTCGCGGTAGGGATGCGGGGTGAAGCCGGCGTAGGCAAGGAAGTCGCTGGCCGTCCATTCCCAGACCTGGCCCC
>JACZKT010000246.1 GCA_014859905.1 Rubrivivax sp. | reverse complement strand
CGGTAGTAGCTGCCATAAGGCATCGCCACGCAGCCTGCCAGCGGCAGTGCCAGAGCGCCCAGGAGCAGGGCGCGACGGTGGTGCGAAGCCGCAGCGTACGGGCGGCGCCGGGTGAGCCGGTCGAACGGCGGGCGCTTGCGGGTCGTCATCATGCGGTCGTGAGTGGCTGGCCCAGGGAACGCAACAGGTCGCGCAGGAAGTGCGCCCGGTCGGTGGGCGCGGCGATCTCGCGTTCGATGCGCAGCTTGTCGTTGCCGGCCAGCTTGATCGCGCGGTTCTTCTGCACCATTTCCACGATGCGCCGGGCGTCGATGGGCGCGCCGGCGCGGAAGGTGATCGTCATCAGCTTCGGCCCGGCGTCGATCTTCAGCACGCCGTAGGGCCTGGCCAGCACGCGCAGGCGGTGGGTATCGAACAGCGTCTGGCCCTGCGGCGGCAGCCTGCCGAAGCGGTCGGTGACTTCTTCCAGCAGTGCATCGATGGCCTCGGGCTTTTCAGCCGTCGCCAGGCGCTTGTACAGCGACAGCCGCGCGTGCACGTCGCCGCAGTAGGCGTCGGGCAGCAGCGCCGGGGCGTGCAGCTTGATCTCGGTCGTCGCCGACAGCGGCGACAGCAGGTCCGGCTCGCGCCCGGCGCGCAGCGAGCGCACGGCCTCGGCCAGCATCTCGTTGTAGAGCTGGAAACCGACCTCCATCATGTTGCCGCTCTGGTGTTCGCCCAGCACTTCGCCGGCGCCGCGGATCTCCAGGTCGTGCATCGCCAGGTAGAAGCCGCTGCCGAGCTCTTCCATTTGCTGGATGGCTTCCAGCCGCTGCGCCGCGGCCTTGGTCAGGCCCTGCACGTCGGGCACCATGAGGTAGGCGTAGGCCTGGTGGTGGCTGCGGCCGACACGCCCGCGCAATTGGTGCAGTTGCGCCAGGCCGAACTTGTCGGCGCGGCTGATGACGATGGTGTTGGCGGTGGGCACGTCGATGCCGGTCTCGATGATCGTCGAGCACAGCAGCAGGTTGTGGCGCTGGGCCACGAAATCGCGCATCACGTGTTCCAGCTCGCGCTCGGGCATCTGGCCGTGGGCCACCGCGATGCGCGCTTCGGGCAGCAGTTCCGCCAGCTTCTGGCGCCGGTTCTGGATCGTCTCGACCTCGTTGTGCAGGAAGTAGACCTGGCCGCCGCGCTTCAATTCGCGCAGCACCGCTTCGCGGATGACGCCGTTGCCTTCGTTGCGAACGAAGGTCTTGATCGACAGGCGGCGCTGCGGCGCGGTGGCGATGACGCTGAGATCGCGCAGCCCCTCCAGCGCCATGCCCAGCGTGCGCGGGATCGGCGTTGCGGTCAGCGTGAGCACGTCGACGTCGGCGCGCAGCGCCTTCATGGCCTCCTTGTGGCGCACGCCGAAGCGGTGTTCCTCGTCGATGACGAGCAGGCCCAGGCGCGCGAACTTCACGTCACTGGACAGCAACTTGTGCGTGCCGACGACGATGTCCACCGTGCCGTCGGCAAGGCCGTCGAGCGTCGCCTTGACCTCCTTGGGGCTGCGAAAACGCGACAGCTCGGCCACCTTCACCGGCCACTTGCCGAAGCGGTCGACCAGGGTCTGGTAGTGCTGCTCGGCGAGCAGCGTGGTCGGCGCCAGGATCGCCACCTGCTTGCCGCCGTGCACGGCAACGAAGGCGGCGCGCAGCGCGACCTCGGTCTTGCCGAAGCCGACGTCGCCGCACACCAGGCGGTCCATCGGCCGCGGGCTGATCATGTCCTGGATCACGGCGTGGATGGCGGCGCGCTGGTCGACCGTCTCCTCGAAGCCGAAGCTGGTGGCGAAGGCTTCGTAGTCGTGGGCGCTGAAGCGGTGCGCAAAACCCTCGCGCGCCGCGCGCCGGGCGTACAGGTTCAACAGTTCGGCGGCGGTGTCGCGCACCTGCTCGGCGGCCTTGCGGCGCGCCTTCTCCCACTGGCCGCTGCCCAGCCGGTGCAGCGGCGCCTCGTCGGCGCTGACGCCGGTGTAGCGGCCGATCAGGTGCAGTTGCGCCACCGGCACGTACAGCGTGGCCTTGTCGGCGTACTCCAGGTGCAGGAACTCGCTCGCACCCCCTTCGTCGGCCCCGAGGTCGATGTTGACCAGCCCACGGTAGCGGCCGATGCCGTGGTTGAGGTGCACCACGGGGTCGCCGACCTTCAGCTCCGACAGGTCCCTGATCAGCGCCTCGACGCTGCTGACCTGCTCCTGCTTGCGGCGGCGGCGTGCCTGCGGCGTGGTCGCAAAGAGTTCGGTCTCGGTGACGAACTGGACAGAGACCTGCTGGGCGGGCTCGTGCCAGTGGAAGCCCTCGGCCAGCGGCGCCGAGGTGATCGCCACCTTCTCGTCGCCGGCCAGGAATTCCGCCAGCGTGCCGACGCTGGGCACGTCGATCCTGTGGTCGCGCAGCAGCTCCAGCAGGCTCTCGCGGCGGCCGTCGCTTTCGGCCACCAGCAGCACGCGGTGCGGGGTCTGCCGCAGGTGGCGCTCGAGCAGCCCCAGCGGCTCGGTGGCGCCGCGGTCGATGCCGACGTCGGGCAGCGGGCGGGCCCAGGGAGTGGTGCTGTCGACGGGCCCCTCACCCCAACCCTCTCCCCGCA
>JACZKT010000245.1 GCA_014859905.1 Rubrivivax sp. | reverse complement strand
CTCGAGGCGGCGCTGCAAGCCAGCCCTGCCGCGGCCCGGGCTGGCTTGCAGCGCCGCCTCGAGCGCGTCGATGAAGCGCCGCGCGACGTCGAAGCCGCTTTGCTGCGTGATCTCGGCGAATCCCGTCGGGCTGGTGACGTTGATCTCGGTCAGGCTCTCGCCGATCACGTCCAGCCCCACCAGCAGCAGGCCGCGCGCGGCGAGGACGGGGCCCAGCGTGCTGGCGATCTCGTGGTCGCGCGCGCTCAGCGGCTGCGCCACGCCCTTGCCGCCGACGGCCAGGTTGCCGCGGATCTCGCTGCCTTGCGGAATGCGCGCCAGCGCGTAGGGCACCGGTTCGCCGCCGATGACGAGCACGCGCTTATCGCCCTCGACGATCTCCGGCAGGTACTTCTGCACCATCACCGTCATCGCGCCGCCACGGTTGAGCGTCTCGCTGATGCTGCCCAGGTTGAGTCCGTCGGGACCGACGCGGAAGATGCCCATGCCGCCCATGCCGTCGAGCGGCTTCAGGATGATGTCGCGGTGCTCGGCGTGGAAGCGCCGGATGTCGGCGGCGTCGCGCGTCACCAGCGTCGGCGCGATGAACTGCGGGAACTCCAGGATGGCGAGCTTCTCCGGGTGCTCGCGCAGCGCTGCCGGCCGGTTGAAGACACGGGCGCCTTCGCGTTCGGCCTGGCTCAGCAGATGCGTGGCGTAGAAGTACTCGCTGTCGAAGGGCGGGTCCTTGCGCATGAGCACCGCGTCCACCTCGCACAGCGGCTGCGCCCGGGCGTCGGTGGGCTGCTGCGCGGCGCGGAACCACGCAACGGCGTCACCGGTGAGCTCGATGTCGCGCACGAAACCCAGCACTGTTTCGCCGCGCTGCCAGCGCAGGTCTTCGGCCCGGCAGGCCATCAGCGTGTGGCCGCGCGACGCGGCCTCGCGCATCATGGCGTAGGTGCTGTCCTTGTAGGTCTTGAACGACTCCAGCGGGTCGGCAACGAAAAGCAGTCTCACGCGCGTCTCCTCGAACGGGCCGTCACTGTGGCACAAGGCGGCGGGCCGTGCCCGGCGCCGCTACAGCTTGAGTTCCAGCCGCAGCTGCCAGTTCGTGTAGCTGGGCCCACCGCTGACGACACGGGTGCGCTCGACGAGCCCGCTGGCCGGGTTGTCGCTGTCGTTCAGGCTGGTGGTCTCGTAGCCGCGAGGCAGCAGGTTGTTGGCCATCAGGCGCAGGCCGACTTGCGGGCTGAAGGCCCACAGCGCAAACAGGTCCCACTGGCGCTTGGTGGTGGTGCTGGTGGTCTGGTCGGCGGCCAGCCGGGTGGTCGTGGCCGGCACCCAGTTGAGGTTGCCGCCCAGCGTGAGCGGCGAGCCGCGCAGGCGGTAGTCGGCGCCCAGGTTGGCGGTGCCCCTGGCCTGCTCGTCGAGCCGGTTGTCGGGGCCGGGAACGCCGTCGACCCGCGAGCGGTAGAGCGAGACATTGGCGCGCAACTCCACCGGCGGCGTGTCGGCCAGCACCTGGTCGAGCCGGAACTTGGCTTCCAGTTCGATGCCCTGCGTGGTGGCGTTGCCGATGTTGCGCGTGCGCCGCACCCAGCGCGGGTAGGGGCTCCACGACACGTCTTCGAGCAGCGTGACGCCGCGCATGAGGTCGCTGATGCGGCGCTGGAACAGGTTGGCGCTGAGCAGGCCGCCGCCCTCGAGGTAGCGCTCGAAGGCCAGGTCCACGCCCGTGGCCAGCTCGGGCTGCAGGTTCGGGTTGCCGGCGCTGTCGGGGCTGGTCTCGGTGTTGCTGCCCCGCGCCGGGTCGTACAGCCGCGTGACGTTGGGGCGGCCGATAAGCGCGGCCGTGGCCGGCGCGCGCCAGCTGCGCGTCAGGCTCAGGCGCACCTGGTCGCGCGTCTTCGGGTCGGGCTTCCACAGCACATGCACGAGCGGCGTCCACACGCTATTGCGGTTCTCGGGCCGGTGGCCCAGGCCGTCGTCGCCTTGCGTGGTGATGCCTTCCCAGCGCAGCCCGGCGTGCAGCGCCCACTGCGGCGTGAGGTTCCACTCGTCCTGGGCGAAGGCCGCCAGGCGCAGCGTGCTGGCCTCGAAGGTCTCGCCGAAGTCGGTCAGCGCGAGCTGTCCGTCCTCCAGCCTCGTTCGCGTGTCGTCGCGGCGCGCGGCCTCGGCTTCGGCGCCCAGCACCAGGCTGTGCTCGCTGCCGGCGCCGCCCAGCAGGCGGCTGCCCTTGGCGTTGAGACTCAGCGCACGCTCGCGTGACAGCGAGCGGTCTTCCTGCGTGCGCAGCACGCTGTCGTCGGCGCGCCTCTCGTCGCGGCTGCTGTCCGCGCGGGCCCGCGATTCGCGCACGTTGCCGCCGCCTTCCAGCCGCCAGTCACCGACCCGCTGGCGATACTGCAGCATCAGGCGCGGGCCGACGAAGCTGTTGTGGTTGTCGCCGCTGCCGCGGTCGGCCAGTTCGGGTGTGATGGCGCGGCGCAGGCGTTCGTCGACGTCGAAGGTGTAGCTGCCTTCGCTGCGGCTGGCATGCACGCCGGGCATCAGCGTCAGCACGTCGCCGGCTTCCCCCAGCCGCCACTGCAGCCGCGCGTTCAGGTTCAGGCCCTGGTTGCGGCCCTGGCTGCTGCTGGCGCTGCTGCGGTCTTCGAGCAGCGTGCCGCTGTCGGCTTCGGTGACCGCGGTGTCGGTGTGGCTGCTGCTCAGCCGCCGGTTGGCGAACAGGCCGGCCGACAGCGTGTAGGTCAGCTTGCCGGCGTTGTCGTTGTGCGACCAGAAGCTGCCCAGCGAAGGGCGGCCGTTTTGCACGCCGGTGCTGATGCGCCAGTCGTTCAGGCGCCGACTGTAGCCTTCGCGCGTGATGATGTTGATGGTGCCGGCAATCGCGCGCGCGCCGGTCTCGGCGGTCGGCGCACGCAGCACCTCGATACGTTCGATCTGCTCGGGCGTCAGCGAGTCCAGGCTGAAGCCGGGCGGGATGCGCTGGCCGTCGATCAGCAACTGCGTGAAGCCACCGCCCAAGCCGCGCAAACGCGGCGCACCGCCGCGGCCGGGCGCGCCGGGGGTGGTGATGCCGGGCAGTCGGCGCCTGAACGACTGGCGCATCAGCACCGGCGTGCAAAACGGCCGCCCTTCGCTGGGCAGCTTCTGGTCGCACAACGACAACGCCGGC
>JACZKT010000244.1 GCA_014859905.1 Rubrivivax sp. | reverse complement strand
GGGTGCACCCGCAGCGCCGGCCTGCGGTGTGGCTGTCACCGCGGACCCCGTGGCGCGCGACGGTGCCGGCGCGACGGTTCCCGGCGCCGCCGGCCTGGTGGCGTCCGTGCCTGTCGGCAACACGGCGCAAGCGCTCAGCAGCCCGGTGAGGCCCAGGGCAAGGGTGGCACGGCAAAGGGCGAGGTGCTTGCGCATGGGGTCCATGGCGGGGGCCATGCTCCTGCGACCAAAAAACTCATTGTGAGTCAAAGCCCTTGCGCGCGCCGACGTCGTGATGCGCAGCTTTGCACGCCCGGCGTGAGGCGGGCCGCTGCACGGGTGCCCAAGAAGCTGTGAAGATTTCGTCGCGAGCGGGCTGAGCTTGGGTCGAGTCGCCCGGCCGTACACCGGTACGGCGAGCAACACAGACGCAACATCTGCCCGCGCAGCAGAAAGATTCGCAGCTTCTTCAGTGGATCGGCTTGAAGCGCACGCGCTTGGGCCGCGCACCTTCCTCGCCCAGGCGCTTCTTCTTGTCGGCTTCGTACTCCTGGTAGTTGCCGGCGTAGAAGAACCACTGCGAGTCGCCCTCGCAGGCCAGGATGTGGGTGCAGATGCGGTCGAGGAACCAGCGGTCGTGGCTGATGACCATTGCCGAGCCGGCGAATTCCAGCAGCGCCTCTTCCAGCGCGCGCAGGGTTTCCACGTCGAGGTCGTTGCTGGGCTCGTCGAGCATCAGCACATTGCCGCCCTGGGCCAGCGTCTTCGCCAGGTGCAGCCGCCCGCGCTCGCCGCCCGACAGGCTGCCGACGCGCTTTTGCTGGTCGTTGCCCTTGAAGTTGAAGCGGCCGAGGTAGGCCCGCGAGGGCATCACGAACTTGCCGACGACGATGTTGTCCAGGCCGCCGGAGACGTCCTCCCACACCGTCTTCTCGTCGGCCAGGGCCTGGCGGCTCTGGTCGACGAAGGCCAGGTGCGCGGTCTTGCCGATCACGACCTCGCCCGCATCGGGCTTCTGCTCGCCCTGGAGCATGCGGAACAGCGTCGACTTGCCGGCACCGTTGGGGCCGATGATGCCGACGATGGCGCCGGCCGGCACCTTGAAGCTGAGGTTGTCGATGAGCAGCCGCTCCGAGAAGCTCTTGCTGACGTTCTTGAACTCGATGACCTCGTTGCCCAGGCGCTCGGCCACCGGGATGAAGATCTCGTTGGTCTCGTTGCGCTTCTGGTAGTCGACGTCGCTCAGTTCCTCGAAACGCGCCAAGCGGGCCTTGCTCTTTGTCTGCCGCGCCTTGGCGTTGGAGCGCACCCACTTGAGCTCCTCCTTCATCGCCTTCATGCGCGCGTCTTCGGTCTTCTGCTCCACCTCGAGGCGCTTCTCCTTCTGCTCCAGCCAGTCGGAGTAGTTGCCCTTCCAGGGGATGCCGGCGCCACGGTCGAGCTCGAGGATCCACTCGGCGGCGTTGTCGAGGAAGTAACGATCGTGGGTGATGGCGACCACGGTGCCCGGGAAGCGCTGCAGGAAGTGTTCGAGCCACTCGACGCTTTCGGCGTCCAGGTGGTTGGTCGGCTCGTCGAGCAGCAGCATGTCGGGCTTGCTCAGCAGCAGCCGGCACAGCGCGACGCGGCGCTTCTCGCCGCCGGACAGGACGCCGATCTTGGCCTCCCCGGGCGGCAGGCGCAGCGCGTCGGCGGCCAGCTCCAGCTGCAGGTCGGTGTTCTCGCTGCCGGCGGCGGCGATCACCGCTTCGAGCTCGGCCTGCTCGGCGGCGAGCTTGTCGAAGTCGGCGTCTTCGTGGCCGTATTCGGCGTAGACCTCGTCCAGCCGCTTCTTGGCCGCCAGCACCCCGCCGATGCCTTGTTCGACCGCCTCGCGCACCGTCTGCTCGGGCTCCAGGTACGGCTCCTGCGGCAGGTAGCCGATGTTCAGCCCGGGCATGGGCACGGCCTCGCCCTCGTATTCCTTGTCGACGCCGGCCATGATCTTGAGCAGCGTGCTCTTGCCCGAGCCGTTGACGCCGAGCACGCCGATCTTGGCGCCGGGGAAGAAGGACAAGGAGATGTTCTTCAGGATCTGCCGCTTCGGCGGCACGATCTTGCCGACGCGGTTCATCGTAAATACATACTGGGCCATGGTGTGTTGTGTGCTGCCGTGGGGCCGAAGGGCCGAACCCGCGATTATCCCGGACGGCAGCCTGCCCGGCCGGATGCAGGTGGCGCTGGCATCATGGCGGCCATGAACACCCCGCTGCAAACCGTCGAAGCCGACGCGTCCCTCGTCCGCCTGACGCACATCGTCTATGCCCTGCACGCGCTGGGGCTGGCCATCGGCGCCTTCGGCGCGGCCAGCGTGCTGGGTTCGTTCCTCTTCGGCTGGCCCTCGATCATTGCCGTCGTCATCAACTACGTCAAACGCGGCGACGTGCGTGGCACCTGGCTGGAATCGCACTTCAGCTGGCAGATCCGCACGTTCTGGTTCGCGCTGCTGTGGGCGCTGATCGTGGCGCTGGTGTCGCTGCCGCTGGCGGTGATCCTGGTCGGCATCGGCACCTGGGTGGCGGGGCTGTTCATCCTGGGCGTGTGGGCGATTTACCGCATCGCGCGCGGCTGGCTGCGGCTGCAGGCGCACCAAGCGATGCCGATGCCGTAGAATCCACGCTTGTGCCGCGGCTTCCAGTCATCGCGGCACGGTCGCTTCCGACCTCGTTGTTTCTCTCGCGCCTACCGACTGGTGCGCCCGCCACGGGTGACAGCAGGCTGCGAACCACGGCCCCTCTGACGAAAGTTCACGGGCCCCAAGACCACATGCTATTTACCGACCTCGGCCTGGCCGAGCCGCTCCTGCGCGCCGTTCGCGAGCAGGGCTACGACACCCCGACACCGATCCAGGCGCAGGCCATTCCCGTCGTCCTGAACGGCGGCGATGTGATGGGTGGCGCGCAGACCGGCACCGGCAAGACCGCCGGCTTCACGCTGCCGATGCTGCAACGCCTGTCGCTCGTCAAGCCGGCCCGTGATGCGCGGGGCCGCATCCCCATCCGCGCCCTCATCCTGACACCGACGCGCGAACTCGCCGCGCAGGTGGAGGAAAGCGTGCGCACCTACGGCAAGTACATGCCGCTGACGAGCATGGTGATGTTCGGCGGCGTCGGCATGCAGCCGCAGATCGACCGCTTGCGCAAGGGCGTCGACATCCTGGTGGCCACGCCGGGTCGGCTGCTCGACCACCACCAGCAGGGCACGCTGGACCTCAAGCACGTCGAGATCTTCGTCCTCGACGAAGCCGACCGCATGCTCGACATGGGCTTCATCCACGACATCAAGAAGGTGCTCGCGGTGCTGCCGGCCAAGAAGCAGAGCCTGCTGTTCAGCGCCACCTTCAGCGACGAGATCAAGGCCCTGGCCGACCGGCTGTTGAACCAGCCGGTGCTGATCGAAGTGGCGCGCCGCAACGCCACCGCCGACCTCATTGCGCAGAAGGTGCACCCGGTGGGCCGCGAGCGCAAGAAGGAACTGTTGGCGCACCTGATCAAGAGCGGTGACTGGCACCAGGTGCTCGTCTTCACGCGCATGAAGAGCGGCGCCAACCGGCTCACCGACTACCTCAACGACCACGGCATCAGCGCCATGGCGATCCACGGCAACAAGAGCCAGGGTGCGCGCACCAAGGCGCTGGCCGACTTCAAGGCCAGCGAGCTGCAGGTGCTGGTGGCCACCGACATCGCGGCGCGCGGCATCGACATCGACATGCTGCCGCACGTCGTGAACTTCGAGCTGCCCAACGTGCCCGAGGACTACGTGCACCGCATCGGCCGCACCGGCCGCGCCGGCGCCAGCGGCGAGGCGATCTCGCTGGCCTGCCTGGACGAGGAGGTGTTCCTGAAGGACATCGAACGCCTCATCAAGCGCAGCATCCCGCGTGAGACGGTGCCCGGCTTCGAGCCGCCGGCCGGCGAGCGCGCCGAGCCGATCGTGCTCGGCCGCATGACCATCGGCGTCGGTGGCACACGGCGCAACGCCGGCGGTGGTGGAGGCTACGGCGGTGGCGGTGGTGGCCGCGGCGGCCGTCCGGGGGGTGGTGGTGGCGG
>JACZKT010000243.1 GCA_014859905.1 Rubrivivax sp. | reverse complement strand
TCGAGCTGCTCGATGGGCGACTGCAGAACTGCTTTGCCTCTCGATTTCCTCACTTCAGATCGCCTGAGCTGCGGCGGGCTCCATAGGTGAAAGACTCCCCCAGTTTTCATCCACTCCCCGATCATTCGTTCAAATTCGCAGATTATTCGTTCTTCGACAGTCCGCGCCGGCGCCGACAGCGACATCGACCTGTCCATCCTCGGCAGTCCGGCTGAGCGCTTCGAGCGCTACGAGCAGGACGTGCGCCAGGAGTTCGCTTGGGTGCCAGGTCTGCGCTACCGGGACGCGCGCGCCCAGGTCCTGCAAGGCCTCCTCGACCGGCCGCGGCTGTACCACGGTGAGCACGCGGTGGCCCTCCTTGATGCCCAAGCCCGCATCAACCTGGCCGCCGCGCTGTCGCGGCTCGTGCAATGAACGCACGCGACGGCAAGGCGCTGGCCACGACGGATTCGAAGACCGCGCGTGCAGGGCAGGGGGCTTGGACGTTGACCCAGGGCACGCTCAGCCCCGGCCTGGCCAGCGCCGCACGCCAGCGCAAGCTGCATGTCGGCCACTTCGCCTTCATGCGCTCGGTGGTCGAGGGCCTGGATCCCCGAGAAAGCTGGGAGCGCTACTTCCGGATCGAAGGCGAGGCCACCGACCAGCGCACCGTGCGCGCCACCATCGCCTGGATCCGCGAAGAGTTCGCGCTGGCCGCCAAGCGCCAGGATCGTTTTGGCACCGCGCGCCTGGTACGCATCGACGCCACCCGCATCGCCGACCCCGCGTTCGAGCTGCCGACCCTCGAAGCCTTCGCAGAGGAACAGGGCCTCGAAGACGAGCGCCAGGCCGTCCAGATTGCCGCCTACGAGGCCCGGTACAGCCGAGAAACCCAGCGCCTGCGCCGGCGCGCCAAGCTGATCGCGCGCCAGTTCGAAGCACTGCGCTGGCTCGAGGGCCTCGTCGCCCAGTCCCCGAAGGCCGGCGACGCGGTTGCCGCCTGGCTGAATCCGACGCTGGCCTGCCACCTGGAGGCGGCCGACATCTTCACGCTTGCCCAGCTCACCGAGCGCATCAACGGTGTCGGCAGGCGCTGGTACGCCGGCATCAAGGCGCTGGGGCAGGGCAAGGCCCAGCGCATCTTCCAGTGGCTGCAGGACGTCGCCAACACCCAGCACGCCAGCATTGAGCTGCAGCTCGGCCGCCATGTCGCCATGCCGCGCAGCAAGCTTTTCCCGCACGAGCTGAATGCCGTGGTCGCCCCGGCCACCGCCATCCGGCCACTGGAGAAGTTCATCGTGCCGGCTGAACTCGACGGCAGTCACGGCCTGTACCGCCGGCCCCAGGCCCAGTGCCTGCTCAAGGCCAGCAACGACTACCAGGCCATCCTGGCCTGGCTGCGCTCCAAGCACGGCCTCACCCTTGATCAGAAAGCCCACCTCAAGGTCCGCCGGCGCCAGCGCGACACCGGTGTCGAGCAGGGCCTGGACTGGCTGCGCTCGCTGTCGCATACCCAGCGCGCCTACCGCAAGGAGGCCGAGCGCTTCCTGCTCTGGGCCATCACGCACAAGGGCAAGGCGCTGTCCTCGATGAGCAACGAGGACTGCATCGAATATCGGGACTTCCTGGCCGACCCGCAGCCGCGCAGCCGCTGGTGCGGCGATCGCGGGCGCGAGCGTTGGTCGCCGTTGTGGCGGCCCTTCGAGGGGCCGTTGTCGGCGTCGGCGCAGCGGCATGCGGTGACGATCCTGAAGAACCTGTACGGTTTCCTCGTCGATCAGAACTACCTGATGGGCAACCCGTGGTCGGCGGTCGGCGTGCCGCGGACGGGGGGGCCGAAGGTGAATGCGGGACGGAGTTTTAGTCTGGCGCAGTGGGCGTTCATCGAAGGGCAGCTGAAGATGCTGCCAGCAAGCTCGGCCCACCAGCGGCTCGTCTTCGGGCTGCACGTGCTCTACGCGACAGGCTTGCGGTTGGGGGAAGTGGTGGCGGCCACGGTCGACGACATGCAGTGGGTCGAATATCCGGCGGATGCGTCCGATGCGTCGGACGATCAGCCGATGGAGGGCTGGCTGCTGCGGGTGATCGGCAAGGGTCAGAAGGAACGCGAGGTGCCGCTGCCGACCGAAGTGGTCGGCGAGCTGGCCAGGTACCTGGTCTCGCGCGGGCTCGATGCGGATCCGGAGGACATTGGAAACCAGGGGGCGTTCCTGCTGGGCAAGGCCAGCGATGCCGCAGAGCGCGCGCCGGGCCTGAGCACCGGCCAGCCGTTCGATCCGCGGCAGGGGATCGCTGCGACGACGTTCTACGATCAGATCAAGGGGTTCTTCGCTGACTGCGCGAGCGTGCTGCGAGGGCAGGGTGATGCGAAGGGGGCAGAGCGGTTCACCAAGGCCAGCACACACTGGATGCGGCACGCGCACGCCAGCCATGCCATCGCCAGCGGCATGCCCATCGAGATCGCGCAGCAGAACCTGGGGCATGCGTCGCTGGCGACCACGACGGTCTATGTGACGACCGAGAAGCGGCGCAGGATGAAGGCGGTCGAGGCTTTCTGGAAAGGATAGGCTGTTGTTGCCGATGCAGATTTGACTCGTGGTTGGAGTGAACCCCTCAGGTTGGACAGGCGGGGATCGTTGGACTGATACGCTGGCGGGGCCTTCAGAAGGAGAAAGTCCATGTCTTCACGAGGTCCCAACCGTCGGCACTCGGCGCAGTTCAAGCTGCAGCTGTGTCAGGAGATCCGCTCCGGCGGGCTTGGCCGGCGCGACGCGCAGAAGAAGTACAGCTTGTCAGCCAATCTCATCCAGCTGTGGCTGACGCAGTACGACCGCGGCGAGCTCGACGGCGAGGAAGTCGAGGCGACCGTGCTGGCCGACTACGAAGCCAAGAGCGCGGCCCTGGAGCGCAAGGTCGGGCAACTGACCATGGAGCTGTGTTGTCGGTGGTGTAGTAGCGCGGCTATTCGGCGGCACTAATCGGCTGCGAGACGGCGGTTTCGAACGGCCGCCGAGGGCGGGTCGAGGACTTCCGTGATGAAGAAGTGCAGATGGCCCCGGGAGGGGCCATCTGCTTGT
>JACZKT010000242.1 GCA_014859905.1 Rubrivivax sp. | reverse complement strand
ACCCTGCCCCGCCGCCTGGCCTGCTTCGCCCGCGCCGCCAGCGCCAGTTCGCGCACGCGCGCGATGTCCTCGTCGCTGAAGACGCCGTTGACGCCCGAGATCGCCGCCAGCTTCATGCCGTGTTTCAGGCCCAGGCCGTAGATCTCGCGCACCTTCTGCCACTCGATGGCGCGGCCGACGGTGAAGTTCTCGAAGCGGCCCTCCAGCGCCAGCACGATGGTCTCGGCCAGGCAGGCGTAGACCACGCCCGGCGGCAGCCCGATGTTCTTCATCGTTACCTCGCCCGGCAGCTGGATCTCGCCCGACTCGACCACCAACACGTCGGGGCGCCTGGCCACCTCCTCGGGCGGCAGGTCCAGCGGCCGCGCCACGTCGGTGATCACGCAGCCGGGCTTGACCTGCATGATGTCGAGCACCTTCTTGCCCGCGCCCGAGGTGGCGGTGACGATCATGTCCATCTCGGCGACGTCCTTGTCGGCGCGCGCCGCCAGGTGCACCTTGGCGTCGGGCGTTTCCTTCAGGATCGAATCCTTCAGCGCCAGCAGCTTGGCGGTCTCCGGCGACACCAGGTAGACCTCCTCGGCGGCGCGCACCAGCAGCCGCGCGCAGGCCGAGCCGATGGCGCCGGTGGCGCCCACCACCATGGCCTTGAACTTGACGCGCGCCTTGCCCCGGGGCCGCGGCAACAGGTCCATGCGCAGCAGCGCGTCGTGCGCGGCCCATAGCGCGCCCGAGGCGCTGTAGCTGTTGCCGGTGGTGATGGGCAGCGGCGCGCGCCGCGCCACCGTCACGCCGGCGTCGCCCACCACCTTGGTGAAGGCGCCCAGGCCCATGATCTGCGCCCCCAGCTTCTTGGCCATGTCGGCGGCGGCCAGCAGCCGCCGGTAGGTGAACTCGGGGCTGCGGCTCATGATCTCCTTGGGCGTGCCGCCGACCGAGATCAGCCAGCCCTCGGCCTCGGCGCCGGTCGGGCTGCGGATGCCTTCGACGCGTGAATAGACGAATGGCGGCGCATAGGCCATCACCTTTTCGATGCTGTCCATCAGCAGTGGCGGCGACACGCGCGACAGCATCTCGATCGGCTTGACGACCTTGAAGTACTCCTGCGACAGCGGGTGGATGACGAAGGCGAAGCGGTTCACGCGCTTGTAGCCGCTCGGGTACAGCAGCCGCGGCTCCAGCGCCTGGCTGTCCAGGATCTCCACGTAGTCGTCCTCCAGCAGCTCGCCGGGGGCCTTGCCGGTGGCCGCCAGGATCATGGCGTCCAGCAGCGACGGGTCGACCGCGCGGCCCTCGACCAGCGGCGCGCCGTCGACCACCAGGTGCACGCCCTTGTCGCGGAACTGCGCCAGCCGCTCGTCGTTGACGGTGGTCGTGACGACGGTCTTGCCGGCCAGCTCCTCGGCCCCGAAGTCGTCGAGCTCGTGCACCGGCGCCACCACCACGGTGGCCTTGGCCAGCGCCTGGCGCAGCACGTACTGCGACCACTGCCTGAGCAGCGGCGCCGCCAGCAAACGCGGCGGCGCCCATTCCGACACGTAGTGCGCGCCGCTGGCGTACAGGCTCAGCGCCTCGATCGAGCCCAGCAGCTTGGGCACGCCCAGCTGCAGCAGCGGGTCGGCGAACTGCAGGTTCTGCGTGTACTCGGCCATCGACATCGCCAGCTTCTGGTGGCTCAGGCCCGAAAGGAACAGCACGCGCGCGTTGTCGAAGTAGTGGCCCAGTGTGTTCTGCGTGTGGCGCACCGCCCATTCCAGGAACAGGTCGGACAGCCGCGCCCCGGTGCTCAACGGCGCTCGACGGGCGAGGCCGATCAGCTTGGCGGCGTCGACCTGGCTGCGCCGGCTCGTGCTGCCGCTGTCCTTGACGAGGCCCAGCCCGATGGCGTCGGCCTTCCTGTCCCACAGCCGCAGCAGCTTGGCCGCCTGCGCGGTGCTGCCATCGGTGCCCAGGCGCCGCACGTGCAGCTCTTCGCCCAGGAAGTGGGTGCGGAAGTCGAAATCCTGGCTCTTTGCACCCAGGCTGATGCCGATCACGGTTTTCATGGCTACCCCGCGGCAAAGTCTGCGCAAACCGCATCATGGGGGCACGACATGGAACAGGACTTGATCAGCGACAGAGCCCGTGCATTGGGATTGCGCACGCTCAAGCGCGCCGCCGGGGCGGTGTCGCGGCTGGTGCCGATCACGCCGCCGGTACTGCTGGTGGGGCCGGGCGCGGCGCTGCGCTTGGGCCAGGCGGTCGCCGGCTTCGGCCACCGCCGCGTGCTGCTGGTGACCGACGCCGTGATCACGCAGCTGGGCCTGGCCGCACCGCTGGCCGAGGCGCTGGCCGCTGCCGGCGTGCAGGTGGTGGTGTTCGACGGCGTCACGGCCGACGCGCCGATTCCGGTGGTCGAACAGGGTCTGGCGCTGTTCGTCGCCGGGAAGTGCGAGGCCATCGTCGCCTTCGGCGGCGGCTCGGTGATGGACGTGGCCAAGGTCGTCGGCCTGGCTGCCGCCAACGGCAAGCATCCGCGTGAGCTGGTCGGCTACTTCAAGGGCCGCCACGGCCCGGCACCGATCTATGCCGTGCCCACCACCGCCGGCACGGGATCGGAAGTGACGGTGGCGGCCATCATCTCGGACCCCGACGCCGGCCGCAAGATGATGGTCGCCGACAGCCGCCTGGTGCCCGAGATGGCCGCGCTCGACCCGACGCTGATGACCGGGTTGCCGCCGGCGATCACGGCGGCCACCGGCATGGATGCGCTCACGCACGCGGTGGAGGCTTTCATCAGCCTGTGGGCCACGCCCTACACCGACCGCATGGCGCTGGCTGCGGCCGGCATGATCTGGCAACAGCTGCCGCGCGCCTGGCGCGACGGCAGCGACCTCGCCGCCCGCGAGCAGATGGCGCTGGCCAGCACGTACGCCGGACTGGCCTTCACGCGCGCCAACGTCGGCAACGTGCACGCCATCGCGCACCAGCTCGGCGGCCGCTACCACACGCCGCACGGCCTGGCCAACGCGATCATGCTGGCGCCGGTATTGCGCTTTTCGCTGCCCGACGCGGCGCCGCGGCTGGCCCGGCTGGCGCAGCGCGTGGGCCTGGCGGGCAAGACCGAGCTGGCGCTGGCGAAGAAGTTCGTCGACGCCGTGCAGGCGCTGAACGACGCGCTCGAGATCCCGCGCACGCTGGCCGCGCTGCGCGAGGAGGACCTCGAGGCCCTGGCCGCCGCCGCGTGCCACGAGGCCGACTTCAACTACCCGGTGCCGCGGCGCATGACGCCGGCGGACTGCACCGCGCTGCTGCGCCAGGTGTTGC
>JACZKT010000241.1 GCA_014859905.1 Rubrivivax sp. | reverse complement strand
ACGGCGCGCTCGACCGAAGCAGCCCAGGCTGTTGACATGTGGACGATGCGCTGGCGCGCACCGGCGCGGCCCGTCGACAACGTGAGTACACGTTGCCCACCGCCCGCGCCTTCGCCCACATGCCAACAGCCTTCGACCACTATGAGCTCCAGGAAGACCTGAGCCCCAAGACCGAGGCCGTCCCTCATTGCGACACCGCGTCTCCCAGCTTGCCGGTTACCGAATGCGGTAAAGAACGGCCGGTGAAATGCGAATTAGTGAGAGAGACAACACCTCGCGCGCACAGAACTCGGTGACCGTCGCGCCCGTTTCACCAAAGCGCAGCATCACCTCGCGCCAGCTGCGCGTGTCCAGTCGCCGCCGCCGTTGTCCGCCCATCGCCTCTTCCTCACGTCATGTCGATGTGAGGGATTGTCGAAATCGATCAGGCACAGGGGAAGGACGCCGCAGGCTTACCGGTTACGGTCCAAATTGGGCGGTCTTCACGGGTTTCTCCCTCCAGTGCGCCTGTTATTGGTCAGCGATATGGGTCGCCCAAATTCACACGGACAGCCAGCACCGCCTGAGACAGCACCGAACGTGGCCCCAATGTCGCCGACGCCGCACCCGGACGCAATGGCCCACATGGAAAACCCGAAGCCGATGAATCGGCCTTGCCGACCCCGTCTCCTGCAAGGGGGAGAAGTGCCGCGCCGTGTTGGCACCGGGCACGCGGGCATCGCGCGACGCCCAGCGGGCCACGGCCCCGGGCTTTCCTTGCCACAGCCCAGGCCCTGGAGGGCGAGAATGCCCGCGGCACCGCGCGAACGGCCGGCGCGGCGCCGGCATGCCGCCGCGTATGCGTACGGCCGCCGTCGCCGAACGGAAGGCCTGAACCATGTCGAAACAAGCCCTGCGCTACGGACTGCTGGTGGTCGGCGTCCTGTCCGGCTTGCTGGCGGCCGGCTATTTCCTGCAACTGCCCTGGGCGCTCGGCACCTGGCCCTGGCCGGAGGGGCGGCTGTCGAACATCTTCGTCTCTTCCATCCTCGCCGCCGTGGCGGCGGCCATGCTGTGGACCGGCATCAGCGGCCGGCTCGCCGGCGCGGCTGGCGGGTTCCTGCATGTCGCGACGATGCTGGGTGGCGCCGCCTCGGTGCTGTGGCCACTGGGACTGCAGCGCGCGCAGCCCGGCCTGACGGCCTACGCGGTGGGCTGCACGGTGGCGGCACTGGCCTGCATCGCCGCCTTCCTCTGGGTGCGGCGCCTGCCCGTGGTGGACGACCGCCCGCTGCCGCCGGCGCTGCGCGTGTGGTGCGTGCTGTACATCCTGATCCTCGTTCCGGCCGGTGCCGCGCTGATCCTTCGGGTGCCGGGCATCATGCCCTGGCCCTTGAAGCCGGAGACGTCGGTGATCTACGGCTGGGTGTTCGTGTCGGCGGTCTGGTCCTTCGCCTATCCGCTGCTGCGCCCGCGGGTCGAACACATCGGCGTCGGCCTGGTCGGGTTCCTGGCCTACGACGCCGTTCTCATCGTGCCCTTCGCCCGCCACCTGGAAACGGTGCGCCCGGAATTGCGGACCAGCCTGGTGCTCTACCTGCTGGCCCTGACGGCCAGCGCGGGCGTGTCCGTCTATTACCTGCTGCTGAGCCGCGGCACGCGAACCCGGCGACTGCCGGCACCCGGACCGGCTTGACGCGCGCCGGCGCGCGGCATGCAGGGAGTGGCTTCGACCCCTGACTTGCAGGCGGTCGTGCCCCTGTAGTGCAGATGCATGACGGTCTTGCCGCTGTCCAGGTCGAGGATCCTCGACTTCCAGGACATCCGATAGTCCGTCACCTCGCGGCAAGGTCATGGCCGCTTCGCAGCGGAGCCGACCAGAAGCGAAGCAGCCACCCGAAGGTGGCTTGCTGTCCCAAGTGCCTGTTGCACCGGGAATTCCTTGGCGCGCCGGCAAGAACCAGCCCATGCGCAATTGGGCCATCGCACCTCGGGTCCTGCTGACGCAGGCCCGCCTGCACTTCGGGCGACGACCCCGACGCTCACGTCGAGGCTTTGTGGGCCACTTTCGCGACCCCTCTTCGTGCCCAAACCGCTTCAGCGGGCAATGCCTCTGGCGCGATGGCAATGTAAACATAGCATCTGAACCGCCGCAGCCATTGCGCTCGATCAACAAGCGCATGGGTGCGGGCTGCAGCCACCTGCATCCGATCCGCCGTCACGGCGTGTGGGCGATTCGAGCCGAGCGAATCTGCTGGCACGAGCGCTTGCACGACGCCGCCGGCAACGAAAAGGGGTTAGCAGTTACTTACCTGCTAACCCCTATCGTTCCTGGTGGGCCCTGAGTGACTCGAACACTCGACCTACGGATTAAGAGTCCGCTGCTCTACCAACTGAGCTAAGAGCCCTGCAATCTGACTGTCACGTGGTGGGTCGTGCGTGACTCGAACACGCGACCAACGGATTAAAAGTCCGCTGCTCTACCGACTGAGCTAACGACCCGTCCGCAGAGCCTCACATTGTATCTGCGTTTCTGCCCGTCTCCCCAAGGGCCGCTCGGCCCCAGAGTGCTTCCAGGGCCTGGCCCGCGGCCACCATGCCGAAAGTGGCCGTGACCATGACGCTGGAGCCGTAGCCCTGGCAGCTCAGGCTGCCGTCGCCCGCCGCCACCGGCGCATCGGCTTCGCCCGGGGCGCAGGTCAGTGCCGGCGGCGCCACGCTCTCGCGCGAATAGACACAGCGCACGCCGATCGGCCCCTGCCGTGCCGCGCCGGCCTCCTTGCGCAGGCGCTGGCGCAGGCTGGCCAGCAGCGGGTCGTGCGTGACG